>CAZFTY010000045.1:0-10234 GCA_964521835.1 uncultured Microbacter sp. | reverse complement strand
GATTCTGGGTGTCATCAAGTAACTGGCCCATTTCGGTTGCAACCGGGCTTGAAACTAAAATAACGGCATCTATCAATGATACTAGCGCACAGACTAATATTTTGAATGCTGCCGGAATTACTACCTGTTTCAATAACAATGGACAAGATTATCGGGAATGGGGCAACTATAATGCTAGTTTTCCATCAAAAACAGATGCTCTAGCATTTGAATGTTGTCAACGATCAAAGGACATTGTTGATGAAAGTGTGGAACTTGCAATGATGGATTATCTCGATAAGCCTATTGTATCTGCCTTTATTGACAATGTTAAGCAAACAGTCAATCAATATTTCAACAGTCTGATTGCCCGTGGTGCTTGCTTGGAAGGCTCAAAATGCACTTATGACAAAGCGAAAAACAGTATTGATGAACTTGCAAAGGGTCATATTGTATTCACTAACACTTACTTTTTCCCAACACCCGGCCAACGAATTACGTTTGATACGGTGGTGGATAGTTCTTTACTTTCTAACCTTCAATAACAAATGGGATCATTAATAATATCGAAAGTACAGGATGCAAACGTGTACATCAACGGAACATCGACACACGGTCAGGCAAGTGAAGTAACCTTGCCAGAAATTCAGTACGCCAAAGGAGAATATAAAGCACTTGGGTTGATTGGTACTCCGGCTTTTTTCAATGGAGTTGAGAAACTGGAAGCTACTATTAAGTGGAACTATCCAGAAAATGAAGTGCAGATTGCCTGTGCAAATCCACGAAAATCTGTTGATTTGATGGTGCGTTCCAATAAACAGATATACAAGGATGGAACTATTAGCGATGAGCAACCGGTTGTGGTGTATCTGCGTGGTACAAGCAATAACCACGGTACCGGAGCTTACAAAGCTAAAGAAGATACAGACCTTCAAACTAAACTTGATATTACATATATCAAAGAAGAGGTTAACGGTCAAGAGATAATTGAAATTGATGTGCTAAACAATATTTTCCGTATAGATGGTGAAGATCAATTAGCCAAATATCGGGAAAATCTGGGAATTTGATTATGTCAAACGATACAAAGTATTTTTCACGAAAGATTAACGAGGGTACTGTTAAGCGTACGCACTATTGTTCTTTCGATTCTAGTATTAAGCTGGAGATGCTTGTTGAGGGTTCTAAAAAGGTGATTGATTATCTTTTGAAACAACAGGCACTACAATATGCGAAAGAAGAAAAAGATCTCCAAAAGAAGGGCTTTGAAGCTGCCAAAGAAAATTTCATGACCGATTTGTCAGGTCTTAGAATTAATGGTTTGCCAATTTTATACGAAGACTTGAATACTTGCTTTGATAGTGAGGAAATACTTGAAGTTTCGGCATTTATTCAAGGTTCGGATATGTCCATTTTTGGCGGGGAAAAGGAACCTGAAAAAAACTAATATTCCCGGAATGGAATGATGTCGTCTTTTTGGCACATTATACAGCTTCGGGAATAAAAGAAATTCTACAGTTAGATCTTGAAATATATTCAAGATGCCTCAATTCAGCTATTGAACTGAGTAAACTTGATAAAGAGACAATAAAGAGAGTTGTAATAGTAGGTTATGAAAAGGGAGAGTGACTTGGTTTAGTCTCCCTTTTCTTATAAAATTGACAATGATATGCCAGATGTAATGAAACTTGGATTAGTGCTTTCGGCAACGGACAAAATGAGCCGTATTGTCGATCAAGCAACTAATAAATCGACAAAATCGATTACCAATTTTCAGAAGAAAGCAAATAAAATAGGAGCATCAATACAAAAAATCGGTGCTGGTATGGCAGCATCTGGAACTGCGATAACAGGTGGCTTATTTGCAGCAGTGAAAGAAGAATCTAAAGCGGCCTCTGAATATTTACGCACATCTCAAAAAGTTGGGATGTCAGTTGAGAACTGGCAGAAGGTCGAATATGCCGCAGATAGAGCGAATGTTGCGAGCGAATCATTGAGAGTTTCCATGCAGCGGTTTATGAAAACACAGGTGACAGCCGCAATGGGAAATAAAAAAGCAGCCATTTCATTTAAGGCAGTTGGAGTTTCCATTATGGATAATAATGGAAAACTCAAGAGCTCTCACAATATGTTGATGGAGATTGCCGATAAATTTTCAAAAGCTCCTGATGGCCCCAAAAAAACAGCTCTTGCTATAATGCTTTTTGGTAAAGCTGGTGCCGATATGATTCCGATGTTAAATAAGGGTTCTAAAGGTATTTCTGATTTTGGAGATGAAGCTAAAAAATTTGGCCTCATAATGGATACGAAGACGGCAAAAAGTATGAAAGATTTTGCTTTGCAAAACAGGCATATTAGTGATGCTATGACTGGATTTAAACGTGTTTTGGCTGAATCAGCGTTGCCCATTATGACGCAATTAATCACACGGATTTCTAATATTCATGTCAGAATGATTGCTTTTGTTAACCAGCATAGAGCCGCCGCAAAAACAATAGTAATGTTTGTTGGAGCCTTTGGTATTTTAATGGCGGTATTGGGTACGTTTCTGGTCACTGTTGGTACCATTGTTCGTAGCGTTGGGCTTATGATTAAAATCTGGAACGGTGCAAAATTTGCTGTGTTTGCATTGCGTTATGGCATTTTTAATTTGGCAACTACTATGAAGGCATTTGCAATTGGACAGAAAATTGCAGCTGCTGCTCAATGGTTGTTAAATACTTCGATTCTGGGTTGTCCTATAATGTGGATTATTGCAGGCATCGCCGGATTGACGTTGGGTATTGCTTTAGCTTGGAAAAAGTTTTCGTGGTTCCGGGCTGGCGTGAAGGCATCATGGGAAGTAATTAAAGGCTTTGGTAAAATACTAAAAGACTTTGTAATTGATCGCATAAAAAGCGTTATTTCTGGATTGGGTTCAATGGGTAAAGCTATTGCTTTACTTTTCAAAGGGAAATTTGCAGCAGCTGGACAAATGGCGATGCAAGGAGTGAGTAATTTATCCGGTATGACATCTGTGAAAAATGCCGTAAAACATACAGTGGAATTGAGCAAATCAATTCCGGCGACTTACGGACGTATATATTCACAAGAAAAGGCAGCAGATAAGCCGCAATCAAGAGCAATTTCGGCTTTACGTTCTCCGATAGTTCCAGCTGGCAATATCCAGAGATCAGCCGTGTCAACTGTACCATCATTGCATTATGCACCAACTATTCATGTTAATGGTGGTTCTCCTACGGTAAAGCAAGACCTTATGAAGATATTGAATACTCATAAAGACGAGATTGCTAGATTCTTAAAACAGTTGGGTATTAATCAAAATCGTTTATCATTTAATTAATGTTTCTCACTTTTGGAAATATCACATTTCAAGGTATTAAGTTGCCTCAAACTTTTGAAAGCAGCTTTGAAACCCAATACGGACAAATTCCAATTATAGGTTCCAAACCTGTAGTGCAAGGAACAGGAGAGAAACTAGATGAGCATGACATAACAGCTTATTTTCATAGTGATTTTTGTACACCACGAACGGAAGTAAATGTACTTCAAACAATGAGAAAAGCCGGAACCGTCGCTTACTTGGTAGACGGAACTGGCAAAAATTACGGGCAATTTGTTCTAACTACGTTACAGGAATCAAAAGTAACTTGTTTGAGTGATGGTTATGAAACGTCAATAACTGTTCAAATTCATCTATTGGAGTATAATACGAATGTTTCAGTGTTGAAGCAAACCGGTTCTGCTCTTGTAAGTCAGAATCCGGTAAAAGTAGATCCTATATCACCAAAACAATCAGTCGGAGCTTCTGTCAATGCTGATATGTTGAGTGCAACACAAGCTTCGTCAAAGTTGCAAAGTAATATTTCAGAAAGTAAAACGCCAAGTGATGGTAAATATAAGCGAATAGCATCAGTTGCTACATCTGCAAAGTCGTCTATTGCATCTGCTGATGCAAAAGTGGCATCGACAAAGAAAATAGCATATAGGGCCGTAAACTTACGTAATTCATTTATAATGGTCAATTCCGCACTTGATGATGTACATGCGGCTGCAACTATTAAGAATTATAATGACCTTTTGACAGCAAACAATAAGCTTACCGATTCCCTTTCTTATATGAATAAGAGTTATGCCCCTGTAGCTGCATTTATCGGGAGCCGTGAAGGAGGAGAGTGACAACCATATTAATTTGAATGCATGTTTGGAAATGTTTACAACGAAGATATAGAGGTAAAAAATGCTCCTATTTGCACCTGTGGAGGTAGCTATGATTTTTCAAAAATATTTGAATTGCGTACGTATCGCTTCAGATGCTTTTATGCACGTTGCATGAAATGTGGAAAGGAGAACAAAGGGAATACGTTAAAAGAATTGCTTTCAAACCTCCAACTATTAACACAAAAATAAAATGGCTGACAGTTTTAACTATACGGTTCGCCAAGGAGAGACATGGAGTAGCATTGCCTGGAATATGTATGGTTCTATGTCTGGAATCAAGATTTTAATAGAAGCTAATCCCGGCGTGCCTATCGATACTATTTTACCTGATGGGACTACTCTTATTGTTCCAATCCTGGATGATTCTGATTCTGTAATACTAACAACAAAATTACCGCCATGGAAGCAATAGTAGCACGTAAGGCGAGAGTGCAACTGTTTTGGAACAAAAAAACTCTGACTAATCAAATCGCTCCGTATGTTTCGTCAGTTACTTATACAGATCATGAGGAAGAAGCGACAGATGAAATTCAATTACAACTAGATAATACGACAGGAATCTGGCTTAATGATTGGTATCCGACAGAGGGGGATACGCTTCAATTGTATATTGGGTATCAAGATAAACAAATAGATAGCGGTCTTTTTGAAGTTGATGATATTGCGTTAAGCGGCCCTCCCGATCAAATTACAGTTAAAGCTATATCGGCAGGTATATCGAAAGCGCTTAGAACTCGGAATAACAAAGCATTTGAAGAACAATCGTTGAGGCAAATAGCTCTCTTTTTCTGTCATAAACATGGCTTTACTCTTATTGATGGCTCTAATAAGCTGTCGCAGATATGGCTTGATAGAAAAACTCAAGAGAATAAGACCGATTTAGCTTTTCTTTCTGACTTGGCAAAAGAATATGGTTTTATGTTTACTGTCAAGGGTTTGAAAATGGTGTTTATAAGCTATTATGATCTTGAGAATGTAGCCTCGGTTACCGAGATTGATAAAACTCAGATTTCAAGTTATGATTTGAATGAGAAAACATATGATACCTATGCAAGTGGTCAGATAAAGCAACGCAACCGAAAGAAAGGGAAGCTGATTGTTTGTAATGTTGACAATATGCTTACAACCGCAAAAAGCGATAAAGCTATTTTTTATGGTTCTGTGGCATCTACAGCTCAAGCTGAAGCTAAAGTTAAAGGTGGGCTTTGGGGGAAGAACAAATATAAACAATCTGGTAATATTGTAATACCAGGAGAGCCTCTAATGGTGGCCGGAAATAATTTTGATTTAACCGGATTTGGTGCCGCAAGTGGCAAGTATCATATTCCGACATCAATACATACCATAGATGCTGCCGGTGGATATACAACATCATTAGAAATACGGAAAACAGGGAGTATACCAAAACCAAAACGGATTCCAAGAACATCAACACCCAAAAAAACAACCAGCGAAACTGCATTTGATAGTCTTGGGGAAGAAACGGAAAGTGAGGAACAATAATGTTACGTTACGGTATTATATCAGAGGTGAATTTTAACACCGGAATGGCACGAGTTTTCTTTGATGAACTTGATATAACAAGTGGGTGGCTCACTTTGTCCGATTCGATGAGGATGTGGAAGATATGGCCGATAAATTGTCAAGTGGCAGTGGAAATGCACGACAACGGAGAGGATGGGGAAGTACTTCATCGTGTTATTACATCTGAAGAAAAGCCTCCAAATTGGGTAAATGAACATACAGAAGGGTATCAGTTTAGCGATGGTACGGCAGTGTATTACGATGCTGATGCAAAGAAGCTCACAATTAATGCTACGGGTAAAGAATTAGAATTTAACTGTACTAAACTAACGGTTAGTGGTGATGTTATTGCCGGATCCGAAAAGATAAGTTTGATCGATCATCTGCATACCAGTCCAATGGGGCCAACGGGTAAACCAATATCAAAATAGCTGATAAAATGGCAATAGACGCAAATACGATACTTAAAAACGATATAAAGACCATCCTGAATGGATTGAAAGATTATACCGGAGATCAGGAGGATGCGATAGATCAGTTTGCAACACAATTAGCCGACAAGATCGGAGATGCGATCAAAAAGGGTATTGATACAGCAACAATCAAACAGGAGCAAATAGCTGGAACTTATCCCGTAACAGGAATTTTAACAATAACGGCAACAAAATGAATGGTGATAGCTCAATAGACATTAATTCTTTTGGTACATCAGTGGAAGGTATCAATGATATAGCTCAAAGTTGGTATATCATTCTTCATACAATACCCGGAAGCGATCCATTACGGCCAGACTTTGGGAGTGATGTTTATAAGTATCTTGATAAGCCCAATAATAGTTTTGGTGGTGATTTCTCTGTACAGGTCATTAATGATCTGGAGAAATGGGAAACAAGATGTTCCATATCTCAGGTAAAACCGGTTGTTGGTGAAGATAATAATATAAAGGTAAATATATTAGGTATCTATAAGCCTACTAATACAGTTGTTGAAGCTACTTTGACACTTTCAAGCTTGACCAATGCCGTTACAACCGCTATGAAGAACTATTCAAATGCTTATAACGAAAAACAGTATAATTAATATGGTACTTTCAAATCCGGTTTTTGTAGATGCTGATCCGGCATCAATATTATCTAAGATATTAGTAGATTTTGAGTTGTTGACAGGTAAAACAATAGAACCGGCACAACCTGAATATGCGATTGCTTCTTGTATTGCATATCACAAGACTTTGACGATGAATAGAATCAATGAGGCCGGAAAATCCATGCTTGTTGATTTTTCTATAGCACCGGTGCTTGACTATATCGCCGCTCTATTTAATATTACGCGTCTACCTGCTGAGGGTGCGGTGTGTACACTTGGATTCAATATAGTTTCGGGGCATTTGGCTGTAACTATCCCTATCGGTACAAGAGTTGCTTCAAAGGATGGTAATGTGATTTTTGCTACAGATGATGATGTTGTAGTTCCTGTTGGTACTGACTATGTAGAAATAACCGCAACATGTCAAACTGTAGGTTCTTCGGGAAACAATTATGCGTTAAATGCGATAACCGAATTGATGGATCCATATGCTTATATATCGTCAGTTTCAAATAAAGACATTACGTCTGGTGGTTCATCTGAAGAAACCGATGATGAGTTGAGAGCGCGTGTGAAATTAGCCACGTCAAAATTCAGTGTTGCTGGAAGTACAAATGCCTATATCTATTGGGCTAAATCTGCCAGTTCTCTCATTGCTGATGTCGCCATAGCTACGTTTAACGACTTTATGCCGATAGCCAGCTATTCATCTTATGATCCCGATGTTGCGTATAAATTCGGTAATACAGTGATTAAAAACGGTGTCTTTGCGGTTTGTCTTGTACCTAATACAGGAGTTGATCCGATAACAGATACGGATTACTGGTTAAAGCCGGGCGAAGTTCATATTTTCTCATTGTTAGACAATGGTGTATTGCCTACAAAAGCAATCAATGATAAAATATTGAACGTTTTAACGCCGAACAATGTACGTCCGTTGACGGATCGGGTTTTTGTCAAAACGCCATCAGAGCAAAAATATTCACTAACTCTTGATGTTGTGAAAAAAACAGACATGATAGGGAGCGATCTTGTTAGTTCTCTATATACAATCTTGAATGACTTTGCAATTTCAAAGCAACAGGCTCTAGGACTTGATATTGTTGCTACCTATATAGAGTCTATTTGTCGAGTTGATGGCGTTTATGATGTGACGGCAACAATCACGCCTGTAGCTGCGTCTCTTTCAGGCCGTAATTTAGTAATGAACCCATGGCAGGTAGCGAAACTAACTACCGGAGGAATCACAATCAATATAACCGGATCAAATAATGGCTGATAGAAAATTGATAGCATCAGCAGTTGCTGACAGTCGGCTAGGGTGCTTTGATGAAATCATTAGCAACCAATTTGATAACATCGATCTATCTCCTATGATGGTTTACTTGATTGATTGTGTCGATAAATCAGCATTGCCATGGCTTGCAAAACAATTTGATGTTGATGGATTCAAAGGTTTTGACCAATGTAATACAGTCGCGGAACAGCGTGAATTGTTGAAAAGTGCTATTCAGTTGCACCGCAATATCGGAACCATATGGGGAATAAATAAAGCTTGCTCAATCATCGGGTTTGTACCAAAAAGTATCAAAGAAAATATTCCTATTGTACCGGGTGGACAGAATGTATGGTGTGCCTTTAGCGTAGAGCTAACTCCTGCCGATTTGGGTAAAATAAGCAAAAACAGTCTTACTATGCTGAAGTCTTTTATCGGTTACTATAAAAATGCCCGTAGTATTCTCGTTGAGGTTTATTTTGGCATTGAAATAAGTGACGATACATTACAGATTACCGATACACTGACACTTTCAGGGGGAGATTATAATGATGACTGGAGTGATGATTTTCTAAATTCTTAAAGCGATGAATACAAAAAAGTTTCTACATGACCTTATAAATGCGACGTTTACAACAAATGGAAATAAACAGATAAGTGGAGCGAAAGCAAAGGAAGTACATAATGCTTTGCTGGATGCACAATATGTACCGGCTGGTTCTCCTGGTGAATGGTATGGGCCTGAATCAACTATTCCAGATGGCTGGCATTTGTGCGATGGTACTACTTTCTCTATAACGGAGTATAATGATTTGTTTTTGGCATTAGGAGGGTATTTGTCTCCTTATGGTGTTGATTCTGCTACCGGAACATTTAAGATACCTTACGCAAAGCCTGGTACTGGGTTCATTCAACAGGGCGTAAATCCAGATACTGGCACAAATTATCCACTTGGTAAAACAGGAGGTGAAGAAAGTCATGTTTTGAAAGATTCGGAAACACCTATTCGAGATCACTGGCACTATGGTTTTAAAAATAAAGATTCGAGTCAGCATTTTTTACAGGACTATCCGGAAGAGCACCCCACGACACGAAATTCGAGTACATACGAAGATAGCAACTACAAAACAAAAATGGGGGCATCATCCGGAGAACCTAATGCGGGAAAAACAGGAGGTTGTAAGACGGACTCAGAACTTAAAGTTTCGGCCCATAATATTATGTCTCCTTATATGGCAATAAATAAAACAATCAAACTTTGGTAATATGGAAAAAATGCACTTGCATGGAGAACTTGAACTTCAATTTTTTGTACAGGGTAAGTTAACACGAACAGAACGAAGAAATAATTTGATTGTTGATGCTGGTTATAAAGCCTTGTTTGCTGGGCTTGGCGGTGCTGCAAGCAAGAATATTATAAAGATACAAGCCGGAACCAATGGAACGGCTCCAGCATCGAGTGATGTGGCGATAACAGATGCTGTTGATCTTGTAATATCAAGTTTTACGAGTACGGCCAATAGTTTGACAATAAAGTTTACCCTAGGCGCGAATGATGCCAATGATTTAACAATTGCTGAATTTGGAACTATTTGTGCAGACGGTACGTTGTTTAGTCGCAAAAACTGGACACCATTTTTGAAGATTGCAGACCTGAGTGTTGAAGGAACTTGGATAATATCAAGAATATGAATAGAAAACAATTAATTACTTATTTGAAATCCGTTATTTTTCCAAATACGGAAAACAAAATTGATGCTCAAAAACATCAAGAATTTGAAGCTCAACTTTTGACAGATGTCATGGTGAAATCTGATGATATAGTGTCTGATGAGGCACAAGCTTCAGATGATACGGTATTTTCATCTAATTACGTCAAGAATAAGAACGCATCTATGCTGACTGATGTTCAACAGCGAGTGGCTGATGAGGCTAAGCTACGGCAGCAAAACGATGTTTCAATTAATGAAAAGGTTGACCTTAAAGCTAATTCAGCTGATGTTTATACAAGAACTGAAATTGACAATAAAATAGCTTCCGTATATACCGCAAAGGGTAGTGTGGCAAACAGAGCTGCATTGCCAACAACAGGAAATAAGATCGGAGATGTTTACAACCTGCTTGATACAGGAATGAACGTTGCCTATA
>CAZFTY010000044.1:0-10275 GCA_964521835.1 uncultured Microbacter sp. | reverse complement strand
CCTTTTCAACAGCTTGTTTTACCGATTCTGGATCGGTCACATCCATTTGCAGATGTTTCACCGCTCCGGTTTCGACCATTGCCCGACGACCAGTTCCATAAACGATCAGTCCCCGAGCCGAAAGATATTCTGCACACGCTTTACCCAGACCGGAAGTAGCCCCGGTAATCAATACTACTTTTCCCATGCAATCATTTTAAATATTTCCTTTCTATTCATTTCCAAAATGCATTAACCATCAAAGTTGCATTACCAAGACAAAGATACGTCTCTTTGTGCACACTTACGGCAGCATACTCCTATTATCTATCGGGGATTGTATAAAACCTGTACTTTCCTTCCGTAAACACAAATAAGGCACCTATCCCTCCCGGACAGGTGCCTTACAACCTAAAAAGCCATAAAAAAAATCGCAATTTATATTTTTCTGAAAGAGTTACCGTTTACCTGAGTTTATCTTTCAGCCTATCTTCAAAAGCCGACAAAGCCGCTTTCGAACCTTCTCCCATAGCAATCACAATCTGCTTGAACGGCACTACCGACACATCGCCGGCAGCATAAACACCCGGAATATTGGTGCGGCAATGAGCGTCCACCTCTATTTCGCCGGTCGGCTCAACGACACCATATTCTTCACAATATCGCTGTTGGCCTTCAATCCAATCTGAACAAAAATACCATCGACAACCAACGATTCCGTTTCGCCGGAGCCACGGTGTTTGAAGGTTAAACCGGTAACTTTTGTTCCATCGCCCTCCACCGAGAGGGTCTGTGCGCCGGTACTGATTTTCACATTGGAAATCGTTTTCAACTTTTCCTGCAACACCTCATCGCCCTTCAACTCATCGGCAAATTCGAGCAGAGTAACCTCTGTCGCGATAGCCGAAAGATCGATAGCCGCTTCAAGTCCGGAATTTCCACCGCCGATAACGGCAACCTTCTTCCCTTTGTAGAATGGTCCGTCGCAGTGAGCACAGAACGCCACGCCCGATCCGATGTACTGGCTCTCGCCCGGCACATTCAGCTTTCGCCAACTGGCTCCGGTAGCGATAATCAACGCCGGCGCTTTTAAAGTCTCGCCAAGAGACGTTTTGATAAATTTTGTCCCGTTTTCAACAACCACCCCGGTAATTTTGCGGTTTTCCAGCACATCGACCGGATAGGCCAGAAGATGCTCTTTCAGGTTTGCCGCCAGCACGGCTCCGGTTGTTTGCGGAACGGAAATAAGATTCTCAATTCCTACCGTTTCGGTCACCTGACCACCCATGCGATCGGCAACAACAGCCACTTTCAACCCTTTCCGTGCAGAGTAGATGGCTGCCGACACTCCGGCCGGACCACCGCCCGCTATCACCACGTCGTAGTCAACCGCTGCAGACGACGATTCATGCACAGAACCGACAGCCTCCTCTATTTTCGACAAAAGCTCTCCCAGATTAGAACGCCCCACATGCAACAACTCTCCGTTCAGATAGACAGAAGGAACGGCCTGAATATTGAGTTTATCCACTTCGCTTTGATGAATACCTCCGTCAATAATCTCGTGTTTGATTGCCGGATTCAAGATTGCCATCACATTTAGCGCCTGCACCACATCGGGACAGTTGGTACATGTAAGTGATATGTAACTCTTTAAGTGAATTTCTCCTTTAAGATTCTTAATTCGCTGTGCGATCAGGGCATCGGGAAGATTTTTGCCCAGACCATCCAAATTGAGCACCGCCAACAACAACGAACTGAATTCGTGACCGTTCGGAACCGCCCTAAACACAAAGGAGGAGGGTACTCCGTTTTTCACAACGGTAAATTGCAAATCGTCGCCGGGGAGGATTTCACATCGAATGTTATCGGAGCAGGAAGCCACCTCTTCCAACAGATCGACCAGTTCATTACGCGAAGGATGCGACGAACCGACCTCTATCCGAAAAATAAAATCCGATTTCAGGTTTGCAAAAAGGGAACGAACCTGATCTTTTAAGCCTTGTTCTAACATAACAGTTGAAAGTTAACGGGGAGAACCGACAAGCAGCTCTCCCCGGGAGAATATAGATAGGAGTTGTTAGATTTTCCCAACCAAATCGATGCTGGGTTTCAATGTCTGATCGCCCTGTTTCCATTTTGCAGGACAAACATCGGCGGGATGAGCAGCGACAAACTGCAACGCCTGCAAACGACGGAGAAGTTCGTCGGCATTACGTCCGATATTACCCGCAACCACTTCGTAAGCGACAATCTCACCCTGCGGATTTACGACAAAAGTTCCGCGTTCAGCCAGACCTGCCTCTTCAATCATCACATCGAATCCACGTGCCAAAACGCCGGTAGGATCGGCCAACATCGGGTACTTAATCTTTTTGATGGTTGCAGAGGCGTCTTGCCATGCTTTGTGTACGAAATGGGTATCGCAGGAGACAGAATAAATTTCGGCGCCGGCAGCCTGAAAATCGGCATATTTGCCGGCAAGATCCTCAAGTTCGGTAGGACAAACGAAGGTAAAGTCGGCGGGATAGAAGAAGAAGACCGACCATTTACCCAAAACATCCTGTTTGGTTACCTCTTTGAAGCTATCGTTTACGTAAGCCTGTACTTTGAAATCTACGATTTGTTTTCCAATTTGTGACATAGTAGTAATTTTTATATGTTAGTAAAGTTTGTAATATTATTCGTTGTTTGTTTCTGATGCAAAGTTATCACCCCAGAACCCATAAATCAAACAGATAATTTCTATACCTTCATTGACAAATTCTATATATCTTTGTAGTGGATTAGCACACAGAATACACAGATTAGACGGATTATCACATTCAATTATCCACATAGAATGTTGATGATGTTTAGTTCCGTGTTATTCTGTATTATCCGTGTCTTCCGTGTGCCTGTTTATATATAAAACACAACTGCAATGACATTACAACAACTGGAGTATATTCTGGCATTAGACAAAACCCGCCATTTTGTACGGGCAGCGGACATGTGTTCGGTTACGCAACCGACCCTAAGTACCATGGTTCAGAAGCTGGAAGATGAACTGGGTTGCCTCATTTTCGACCGTTCGGTGCAGCCCATCGAACCGACCGAAGCCGGTAAGCAAATCCTGCAACAGGCACAAATCATCCTTTTCAACATCCGGCAACTGAAAGAGAACGTGGTATCGATGAAGGGAGGATTAACGGGCTCGCTCTCGTTAGCGATGATTCCGACAGTGGCGCCTTACCTGCTACCGAAATTCATCGCGGCATTCCGAAAAAGTTATCCGGAGATATCGTTGCAGGTAACGGAACTGCGTACCGAAACGATTATCGAAAAACTGAATGCCGCCGAAATCGACATGGCCATTTTGGCTACGCCGCTCGACAATCCGAAGATTCTGGAGGTACCGCTCTATTACGAGAAGTTTGTGGCATATATCTCGCCCAACGACCCGATTTACTGCAAACAAGAGCTGACCCCAAGCGATATGCCGACCGAGAATCTCTGGGTACTGGAAGAGGGACACTGCCTGCGCAATCAGGTACTCAATTTCTGCGACCACAAAGTGCAGACATCGACCATCGAAGCCGGCAGTATCGATACGTTGGTAAAAATTGTGGACATCAACTGTGGTTATACCATTATTCCCGAACTGCACATCGACTTTCTGACCGAGCTACAAAAGAAGAATCTGCGCCCGATCGTTCGTCCCGAAGCAACCCGCGAAATATCGATGATTATCCGCCACGACTACGTACGTGAAGGTTTGATGAACGCCGTAGCCGACAGCATCAAGCAGGTAATCCCAGCGCACATGCTCGACGAACGGCTGAAGAAATTTGCCATAAAATTGTAAAACGGCAGCAAATTTGTGGTTCTGTCTATTCCTGAAATAAAAAAAGAGACTGCTCCTTCAACAAGGGCAGTCTCTCCACTGTAAATTCTCTTTAGATTTTGGCTTGTTTATTTATTGAAAAAGCGGTTATATAAGCCCTGAAATACCTGTCCGTGACGGGCTTCATCCTTACACATTTCGTGTACTGTATCGTGAATGGCATCGTAACCGAGCTCTTTTGCCTTTGTTGCAATACGTTTTTTGTCGGCGCAAGCTCCGCTTTCGGCTTCCATACGGGCTTTGAGATTTGTCTTGGTGTCCCAAACGATTTCGCCCAACAATTCGGCAAATTTGGAAGCATGTTCTGCCTCTTCCCAGGCAATGCGTTTGTAAGCTTCTGCCACTTCAGGATACCCCTCGCGATCGGCTTGACGAGCCATTGCGAGATACATACCTACTTCCGAACATTCACCATTGAAATGTGCTTTCAGACCATCCAGAACCTCTGCATCTACACCTTTTGCCACACCCAGACGGTGTTCGTCAGCCCATGTCAACCCGTTGGTTTCTACCACCTCCTGAAACTTGGCTTTGGGAGCATTACAAACCGGACAATTTTCGGGAGCTTCGTCACCTTCATGAACATAACCGCAAACGGTACAAATGAATTTCTTTTTCATACTAGTTTAATTTAATGAGTTATTTAGAATGTTATTTGTTGCAGGCATTGCAATAGCCTGTATAATAAGTCTGAATGTCGTCAATGATGAGTTCGGGATGACTTTCCAAAACCACATTTCCCGGTTTTTCGTTGAAGATGTCGATAATAGCCCCGCACTTTTTGCAACGAAAATGCCCATGAGGCGACGTATTTCCGTCAAAACGGGCGTTTTTTTTGTCAATTCCCAGATAAAGCACCACTCCTTGCTCCTCAAAAAGGTTGAGGGTGTTGTAAATGGTCGTTTTTGAAAGCGTCGGTATCGAAGGTGACAATGAACTGTAAATCTCATCAACAGTAGGATGTGTGAAATGGGTCAACATATATTCCATCACAGCCAGTCGCTGAACCGAGGGTTTTATATCGTGTTTGATTAAAATTTCTAATGCATCCATTTTTGAAATGAAATCTAATTTGTAATCATTACAAATATGTTTCGATTGCAAAGATACGATACAAAAGAGCATTTGTCAAGGCTTCAAAATCAAAAAAACTTTAATTGTTTTACTGTTTCAACAACGAATGGGATAGTTTTACCTTTTTGTAGAGCTCCGAAGCGAACACAAAATCTTCAAGGGACCTATTTCCGGTATCGAATATCTCGCTTCTGTTCCCCTGCCACGACTTCTCTCCTTTGTCGATGAAGAGAATATTATCGCCGATCTCCATTACCGAGTTCATGTCGTGCGAGTTGATGACGGTTGTAATATTGAACTCTGCCGTTATTTCGTGGATCAATTGGTCGATAATCAACGATGTCTGAGGATCCAGACCGGAGTTCGGTTCATCGCAAAAGAGGTAGAGCGGATTCATGGAGATGGCTCTGGCAATGGCAACCCGTTTTTGCATTCCACCGCTGATCTCGGAAGGAAACAGCCCGAATGCTTTGGGGTCGATATTGACCCTGTGAAGACAAAAGCTGGCACGTTCGATTTGTTCTGCTTTGCTCATGCTGGAAAACATTTCCAGCGGGTAGAGCACGTTTTCGAGTACGGTTGACGAGTCGAAAAGCGCGGCTCCCTGAAAAAGCATTCCTACCTTTTGACGGAGCTTCTTTACCTCCTGAAACGTCATCTCGGTCAGATTTTGTCCGTTCAGGAGAATTTTTCCGGAATCGACGGAATATAATCCGATGATACATTTCATCAGCACGGTTTTACCTGACCCACTTTTACCGATGATCATGTTGGTCATTCCGGATTTGAAAGTGGTAGAAACGTCTTTCAGTACAGAGTTATTGTCGAAAGATTTATTGACGTGTATTACTTCTATCATATTTTTGTTGTTCGAAAGGGATGTTGGCATAGATAAGCGCACCCTTCATAATTTCGCCTATGGTTGGATACGGGAAGACAATTCTTCGCCATTCGGTGAGGGTCATTTGTGTTTCAACCGCCATAACGGCTGCTACAATCGATTCGGTGCAATTATTCCCGATGATATGAACCCCTAAAATGGTATCGTCTTCTCCGATTATCACCTTGCACAGTCCCTCAAATTCTTCGTCGTTGATAATATACCGGCTTGACTGCGTTAATGGCAGCCGAACGATTTTATGCGGTTGCCAGGCCAGATGGAGCATCTCTTCCGTAATTCCCACGTGCGCAATTTGAGGCTCGGAAAAAATACAGGTTGGAACCGACTTGAAATTCATGTGGTCTTTAATACCCAAAATAGTATTGATGGCAACCGCCGATTCAGAATAGGCCGCGTGAGCCGATTTGGAAAAGCCGGTTACATCGCCGGCGGCATATACGTTAGGTTCCGAAGTCTGCATCTGATTATTAATGCGGATACCTTTTCGGTAGCACTCCACATCCAGATTTTCCAATCCGAAATTTTCCAGATTCGGAACCCTGCCGATATCGCATAAAATCCTGTCGCCCTCAACAGTGAGCGACTGCCCATCGTGGGTATAAAAAACCGTATTCTCTTCTATTTTCTCTATTCGTGCTTTGAGTCTGATAACAATGCCTCGTCGGGCATATTCCGTCCTCAAAACCGAACAAATTTCATTATCGGTATCCAGAAGAATTTCATCATTCTCTTCGAGGATAATGATCTCCGACCCCAGAGAATTATAAATGTGAGCCAGTTCTATATTGACAGATCCGGCCCCGATCATCACTATCCTGCGGGGTATTTCGGCGCTGTTGAGCATGGCGCTATACGTGCATACCGCGGGACTCTCTATTCCGGCAACATGCGGCATATCGGGTCGCGAGCCGGTACAGATAAGAATATTTCTGGATTGATACCGGATATCGCCACAGGTAATATCGAAAAGTCCATCATTTGACCGTCCGTTGACATAGGCCCACCCCTGAATGATGGTAGCAATATTGTTGTCCGCAAATTTATCCTTGATAATCTGCTTCATGTTTCTGACAACTTTGCCCTTTTGTTTCAGAGCCTGACTCATGTCGAAAGAGAAATCAGCGTCTGTTACAACACCTTGCTTTTGGGCGTTTCGCACGACATTGTACGCCTCTATGCTGTGTAATATGCTTTTTGCAGGGATACACCCTTCATTAACACAAACACCACCCAAAGCCTTTTGTTCAAAAAGAACAACCTTAAGACCATGATTACCTGCACATTCTGCTGCGAAAAAACCAGCCGGGCCGCCTCCGATAATTGCCAAATCATACATCATATGTAACGTTTTTTCCTGTGCTACTTGTGCTATTATCAGATGGGCATTGTACACAAGCGGACTATTATCTAACAAAAATACAATAAATAGTCGTAGAAGCAAAAATAAAGGAATAAAATGGCTCATGCATTCTAAAACCTCAAAAGATCACACGATATTGATCCGATATAGCCGATCCCACTCTATTTCAACAAACGGGAAAATACTAAAAATATTTTTCAGAATTTTACACAATATAAAGAGCTTTTGCCATACAACCTAATAAAAATATTTATTATATTTGTCAAGTCACAACAAACAGTTAACGGTATTCTGAACTATACGTATCATTATCAATCTTTAAATTATAATTTGATATGAAAGTAAACTACAGTAAAAAAGGTTCAAAGTGGCAAATCGTTTTCAAAATCGAAAACGTAGATCCCGCCGGCATGACTATTGCCGGAAATTTTAATGATTGGGACAGCAAATCCAAGCAGAGCACGTTCCTGAATGGCACCCAGGAGGTTAAAGTATCTCTCCCTGCAGAGACAACTTATCTTTCTTTTAAAGTATACGACAACACAAACGACTGTTGGTGTGAAGTTTATGACAATGGCGAACTATATGCCGGATTAGAGGCTCATTTTGTAAGAAACGAAATGGGAACCATCAATATTGTAGTTCCCCTCATTGCAGAAACAAAACCCAAAGCAGCCGGCAAAGCCCCTGCAAAAAAAGCAGCGGCAGCTAAACCGGCAAAAGAACCGGCCAAAAAGGCTACGAAAAAACCGGCTGCAAAATAGCATACTGTAACGTATAACACAGTACGAAAAGGCGGATCATTCGATTGATTCGCCTTTTCTATTGATTAAATACTCTTGCAATTACGGACGAAAAAAGCGACCTTTGCAGTCCGAAAACGAATCACTCACAAAGCAGACTGCATACGGAATGCAAAAGAAAAATTTGCAGCAAAAAGAGTTCCGACAGTCCCTAAAACATTTATATACCGAGATGAATTTTATAGAAGAACTGACATGGCGAGGCATGATTCATGATATGATGCCGGGAGCAAAAGAACAACTTGAAAAAGAGATGACTGCCGGATATCTGGGCATCGACCCTACTGCCGATTCTTTGCATATCGGCCACTTAGTAGGTGTGATGATTTTGCGCCATTTTCAACGCTGCGGACACAAACCCATCGCCCTGATCGGGGGAGCTACCGGTATGATCGGCGATCCTTCGGGAAAATCGCAGGAACGCAATTTGCTTACAGAAGAGACGTTACGTCACAACCAGAATTGCATTAAAGCACAGCTGGCACGCTTTCTCGATTTTGAATCGGATGCGCCCAATGCCGCCGAATTAGTGAATAACTACGACTGGATGAAGAATTTTTCGTTTCTCGAATTTATTCGCGACATCGGTAAACACATCACAGTCAACTACATGATGGCTAAAGATTCGGTAAAAAAACGTCTGAGCGGCGAAACGTCCGACGGTATGTCGTTTACCGAATTCACCTATCAGTTGGTGCAGGGATACGATTTTCTCTATCTCTACCAGCACCATGGTTGCAGGATTCAGATGGGCGGTTCGGATCAGTGGGGCAATATCACAACCGGAACCGAACTGATTCGCCGGAAAACCGGAGGGGAGGCGTTTGCGCTTACCTGTCCGTTGATTACCAAAGCCGATGGCGGTAAATTCGGCAAAACGGAATCGGGCAACGTATGGCTCGACCGGCGTTACACCTCTCCGTATAAATTTTATCAGTTCTGGCTCAATGTGAGCGATGCCGATGCTGAAAAATATATCAAAATATTCACCTTCCTGACAAAAGAAGAGATTGAGGCATTGGTAGAAGAGCAACGTCAGGCTCCGCATCTGCGTCCGTTGCAAAAGGCGTTGGCTAAAGAAATCACCACGATGGTACATTCGGAGGCCGATTATCTGGCCGCTGTCGATGCCTCATCTATCCTGTTTGGAAACTCCACTTCCGATCAACTGAAAAAATTGGACGAAGAGACTTTTCTGGCGGTTTTTGAAGGGGTTCCTCAGTTCGAAATTTCGCTGGCAGAGTTGCAATATGGCATTAAGGCAATTGATTTGCTGACCGAAAAGAGTGCCGTATTCCCATCCAAAGGCGAAATGCGTAAGATGACTCAGGGTGGTGGCGTGGCCATTAACAAAGAAAAGCTCACCCAGCCTGATACCGAAATCAAAGCCGACCAGTTGCTGAATGGTCGTTACCTGTTGGTGCAAAAAGGAAAGAAGAACTACTTCCTGCTGACAGCCAAGTAATTCTTCTCCGGAATATTCTACAAAACCTCATGTTCTGCAAAGAACTGAGGTTTTTTTATGCATATTTGAATGCCATATAAAAAGCCACGACTAATAAAAATACGGCATAAACCTTCTTGAAAATACGGCTTGGCATGTTTACAGCAAGCTTTGTTCCCAGCAACGCGCCAAAGACGATACCTCCTGCAATCAAGGCGGCATTCAGGATATTGAGATGTCCGTTTTCGGCATAAACCATTACACTGGGTAGTCCGACCGGGAGTTGCAATGCAGCCAGAGATGTGGCAGCAGCGGCTTTGGCATCGTACCTGAAGAATTTCACCATTGCCGGTACAATGATAATACCTCCGCCTTTACCGAACAATCCGGCAATAATTCCGGCGGCAACCCCGACAACAATCAATCCCCATAAATTGAGATGCATCGAAGGATCGGACGGAGGTAATAATTTCTTCTCTTTTTTGAAATAGGACGGGATGTCGAGATAACTGAAGGCGATGTAAAACAGTAAGAGCGCATAAAATTTTGCCAGCACAGATTCTTTAACCAGCACGGCGCATTCGGCTCCGAAAAAAGAGCCGATCAACAATCCGCCTGAAATCCACAAAGAGTTTCTGATATTTATATATCCGGCTTTGTAGTAAGCTATTACTCCCAATATACCAACAGGAAGAAGCATAGCTGTCAGCGAAGTGGCGTTGGCATCCAGAATCGATAGTCCGAAAAACGCGATTAGCGACGGCACCATTACCATACCGCCTCCAATACCGAACAGGCCGGATAGGACACCCGCGATGAGACCAAGTA
>CAZFTY010000043.1:0-10316 GCA_964521835.1 uncultured Microbacter sp. | reverse complement strand
GCCAACGCGGTTTTACTGCCTGTTTCGTTCAGCTTGTCGGTTGCCGAGCGCAGGTGACCGCAAGTGCCACCCCAACCCACGATAAGGGTGTCGGCCGAAGCATCGCCGTAAACCTCGAGTTCGGGTATATAATCTGCAACCTTATTTATTTTAGCCTGACGGACGTCGACCATTTTCTGGTGATTTTTCGGGTCGGTAGAAATGGCTCCCGTGATGAAATCTTTTTCCAAACCACCCAAACGGTGGGCATAGCCCGGAGTGCCCGGAGCCACCCAGTAACGGTTCAGCTTTTCGGGATCGCGCATGTAGGCCTTCCATGTTCCGGCAGGTGCTGTCGGACGGGGAGCGACGATGGCGGGATATTCGCTGATTTTAGGCAATTTCCACAGAGATGTTCCGTTGGCGATAAAGCCGTCGGTGAGCAAAATAACCGGAGTGACATGTTCCACGGCAATTTTGGCGGCCATGTAGGCGTAGTCGAAGCAATCGTCAGGAGTACCGGCGGCCAAAACTACCAGCGGACATTCACCGTTACGGCCGTACAGCGCCTGAAGAAGGTCTGCCTGTTCTGTTTTGGTGGGAAGACCTGTTGAGGGACCTCCACGTTGAACGTCGACAATAACCAACGGTAATTCGGCAGTTACAGCCAGTCCGATAGCCTCGCTTTTCAGTGCCAGACCAGGACCCGAGGTAGAAGTTGCTGCCAGATTTCCGGCAAAGCTGGCTCCGATCGCCGTACAGATACCCGCAATTTCGTCTTCCGACTGAACGACCCGTACACCCACATCTTTGCGGGCTGCAAGTTCGTGCATAATATCGGTTGCCGGAGTGATGGGATAACTTCCGAGGAAGAGTTGAAGTCCTGCTTTTTCGGCAGCGGCAATCAGGCCGAAAGCTACGGCTTTGTTGCCGTTAATGCTTGTATAACGCCCCTTGTCGATTTCGGATTTTCCAATGTGATAGGTGGATACGGCGGCATGTGTGTTGCTTCCGTAGTTGAATCCATCAATCAACACCTTGAGATTGGCCCGGAGAATAGCCGGTTTCTTGGCAAATTTGGTTTCCAAAAAGTGTTGTGCTTTGTCGATGGGGCGGTTGAACAGCCAACATGCAAGACCAAGCGCGAACATATTTTTTGAGCGAACAATAGTTTTGTTGTCGAACCCACTATCTTCAAGACTCAGTTTGGTGAGGTCGGTGAGGGGCGCGCCCAGTAGCTGAACGTTTTTCAAACCGAGTTCTTCAAATGGATTGTCGGTAACAAAGCCGGCTTTTTTCAAGCCTGATTCGTCGAAGGTATTCTCATCAAAGAGAATAACGCCGCCCGGTTTGATCGCTTTGACGTTTACTTTCAATGCGGCAGGATTCATAACCACTAAAACATCGGCTTGATCGCCCGGAGTATTGATTTTTTGTGCACCAAGGTGAACCTGAAAACCTGAGACTCCTCCTAATGTTCCTTGCGGAGCACGAATTTCGGCAGGATAGTCGGGAAAGGTAGAAATTTCGTTGCCAAGAATGGCCGATAAATTGGAAAAAAGGGTACCGGTGAGTTGCATTCCATCGCCGGAATCGCCGGAGAATCGAACAACCACTTGATCCAATTCAATTACTTTTGCTGTTTTCGACATGAGGGTTGTTTTGGTTGTGTAGTTAAATGTATGTTGTTTAGCACATTACATCTTTGTAATACAAAGCTTTTATTTGATTGCAAAGGTACAAACTATATTGATATTAGATGTTTTTTTGGTATTTTTATTTCAAATAAATACACATATTAATCGTATTTATTATTTGTTATACAAAGCTTTTATTTGATTGCAAAGGTACAAACTATATTGATATTAGATGTTTTTTTGGTATTTTTATTTCAAATAAATACACATATTAATCGTATTTATTATTTGTTATGGTATGTTTATATTGAGAGGTGGTTGTCATTAATGGCAACCACCGTCTTTTATCTCATTTCCGACCGCGTTGTGCCGGTTCCACGTATTCTTTCCGGTCGGCAACGTTTTTGTAAGCCGGTCGTATAATTCGCTTGCTGTCGAAGTTCAACTCCTCGATGCGGTGAGCCATCCAACCTGCGATACGGGCCATTGCAAAGATCGGGGTGAATACCTCTTTGGGCAGACCGATCATTTCGTAAACAAAACCGGAGTAAAAGTCAACATTGGCACATACGCGTTTGTTGACGTTGTTCCCTTTGAATTCCATGAAGGTTTCCACTCCCAGTTTTTCGATCAGTTCGAGGAATGCAAACTCTTTTTCACGCCCTTTCTCTTTTGCCAGATCACGCGCCATTACCTTCAAAATTTCGGCACGCGGATCGGATATGGTATATACGGCATGGCCGATACCATAAATCAGTCCGGTGTGGTTATAGGCCTCTTTGCGGAGCATTTTCAGAAGATATTCCTTTATCTCGGTTTCGTTGCTCCAGTCGGAAATAACCTCTTTCAGGTGGTTGAACATGTCGATCACCTTGAGGTTGGCACCTCCGTGCAACGGTCCCTTGAGCGACCCAATAGCAGCTGTTACCGACGAATAGGTATCGGTTCCGGACGAACTGGTAACACGGATGGTGAAGGTTGAGTTATTACCTCCACCGTGATCGGCATGAAGTACCAACGCCATGTCGAGAATACGGGCATCTAACTGGGTGTAGTTATCCGGCCCTTTGAGCATGTAGAGAAAATTTTCTGCTATCGATAAATTGTCTTTTGGATGCCGGATTGCCATGGTTCTTCCCTGATATGAGTGTCTCATGCTGTGGTAGGCGTATGCTATGATAGTCGGAAATTTGGCAATCAGAGAAACGGCCTGTTTCATCAGGTTTTCGCGGGAAGTGATGTCGGCATCATCATCGAAGGTGTACATAATCATCACCGAACGGGCCAGAATGTTCATAATGTCGTGACCCTGTAATTGCAAAATGCTAAACTTCGACATGTCTTCGATACGGCGTTGTTCGGCAATCAGTTCTTTGAAAGAGGCCAGCTCTTCCGTTGAAGGAAGGTAACCTGCCAGCAGCAGAAATACCGTCTCTTCAAACCCAAAACTGTGAGATTTTTGCAGCGACGCGGCAATGTCTTCCACATCGATACCGCGATAAATCAACTTGCCGGGAATGGCTTTCAGCGGTCCGCCTTCCTGTCGTTCGTAACCAACTACATCGCCGATTGTGGTCAATCCGACCAATACACCAGAGTGATCTTCGTTACGCAGACCACGCTTTACATTATATTTGGTAAAAAGCTCGTTGTCAATATGACTGGTTTCCTTGATGGAGTCAGTCAGCTTTTTAATAATGTCATCTGTACTCATAACTTTTCGTTTTTAAAAATTAATACTACAGGATGTGTTTCGACTTTCTAATCAATAGATTATCCGGTCGGAACGTTTCTCTGAAATGTGGGGATACCACAGTGTATGCAGTGTGTCAGAACTTTCGTTTATAGTAAGCCGATCAGCGCATCAGCATATTCGCTGGTTGTGAGCAGTGTCGCATTTTCGGTTTGCGAATAGAGATCGGCTGTCATTTTGCGCTCCGCCATCAGCTTTTCAATGGCATTCTCTATCAGAACCGAAGCTTCGCTCCATCCCAGATAGTCGAGCATCATTACGCCCGAAAGCAGTAGCGACGAAGGGTTTGCCTTACCTGTTCCTGCAATGTCGGGTGCCGTACCATGAGTTGCCTCAAAAATGGCATGGCCCGAATTATAGTTGATGTTTGCCCCGGGCGCGATGCCGATTCCTCCCACGCAGGCCGCCAGCTGATCGGAGACGTAGTCGCCATTCAGGTTCATGGTGGCAATCACGCTGTGATCCTCGGGGTGCAGCAACGATTCCTGCAAGAAAGCGTCGCAAATCACATCTTTCACGATAATCTTTCCCTCTTCCACGGCTTGTTTATAAACGGCATCGGCCGCCTCTTTGCTTTCGCTCTTTTTAATTTGCTGGTATTCGGCCATGGTGAAAACTTTGTCTCCGAACTCGGCTTCGGCCAGTTTGTAGCCCCAGTTTTTGAAGGCGCCCTCGGTAAACTTCATGATGTTGCCTTTGTGAACCAGCGTTACAGAGGGCAACTTGCGGTCGACGGCAAACTGAATGGCGGCACGCACCAAACGTTCGGAACCCTCTTTCGATACCGGCTTCACGCCAAAGGAGGAGGTGTCGGGAAAACGAACTTTCTTCACACCCATCTCTTCGATCAGGAACTTCTTGAATTTTTCGCAATTGGCATCGCCGGTCATATATTCGATGCCGGCATAAATGTCCTCGGTGTTTTCGCGGAAGATAAACATGTTGACCTTCTCGGGATGAATTACCGGCGAGGGAACACCCTTAAACCAACGCACCGGACGCAGGCAGACGAACAGGTCGAGCGTTTGACGCAGTGCCACGTTCAACGAACGGATTCCTTCGCCGATCGGCGTGGTCAACGGGCCTTTGATGCCGATGAGGAACTCCTGAAAAGCAGACAGTGTTTCGTCGGGCAGCCACGAACCGGTTTGTTCAAAGGCTTTCCCACCGGCCAGCACCTCTTTCCATTCAATCGCACGTTTGCCATTATAGGCTTTTGCCACGGTGGCATTGATTACCTTCTGGGCAGCCCCGGTGATTTCCGGGCCGATACCATCGCCTTCGATAAACGGGATAGTAACTATATCGGGTACGGTCAGCAGACCGTTTGTACAAGAGACTTTCATTTACAATTTATGCATTTACGATTTACAATTCGGAAAATGTCTGAATTAAGAAAATTATGGAAGTGAAAGAAGTTACAACCAATTCATCCTCAAATTCCCAAATTTCCACATCCTCACATCTTCATCATATTCAGCGCGCAACCCGCCTTAAACCATTCGATCTGTTCCTGATTATAGGTGTGGTTGGCGGCAAAGCGATCTTCGCTTCCGTCAGCATGGTGCAATGCGATGGTTAAAGGCTTGCCCGGTGCAAATCCGGTCAGACCGAGAATGTCGATCGTGTCGGTTTCTTTCACTTTGTCGTAGTCGGCAGCGTTGGCAAAGGTCAGCGCCAGCATTCCCTGTTTTTTCAGGTTGGTTTCGTGGATGCGGGCAAACGATTTGCTCAGTATCGCTTTTACCCCTAAGAAGCGGGGCTCCATTGCGGCATGTTCGCGCGACGAACCTTCTCCGTAATTTTCTTCGGCAACAACAATCGACGAAATGGCTTTGCTTTTCAACGTTTTTGCCACTTGCGACACCTTTCCGTACGAACCATCAAGCGGATTGAGTACTTCGTTCGTTTTCTGATTGAAAGCGTTGACGGCTCCCATCAGCAGGTTGTCGGAAATATTTTCGAGATGACCGCGGAAACGCAACCACTCGCCGGCCATCGAAATGTGGTCGGTGGTGCATTTGCCCTGAGTCTTTATCAACAGAGCCAGCCCTTTGTAATCGTTGCCATCCCACGGTGCGAACGGGTGTAGCTTTTGCAAGCGTTGCGAATCAGGAGCAATCTGAACTTCGATAGAAGATCCATTTGCAGATGGTTTTAAGCATCCCGATTCGGCCTGCGCAAAACCTAATGGTGGAAGTTCGTCACCGACAGGTTCCTGCAGCTTGATTGCCTTGCCATCTTTGTTGGTGATGGTGTCGGTTAGCGGATTGAATGTCAGCCGGCCGGCCAATGTCAAAGCCGTAACCAGATTGGGCGATGTTACAAAGTGATAGGTATTCGGGTTGCCATCGGCGCGTTTCGCAAAGTTGCGGTTGAACGACGAAACGATGGAGTTCTGCGCCTGTGGATCGTTGGTCTGGCGTTTCCACTGCCCGATGCAGGGGCCGCAGGCGTTGGCCATAATCAGACCGCCGAATTGTTCGAACGGAGCTAACAGCCCGTCGCGCTCGGCAGTAGCACGTACCTTTTCCGATCCCGGCGAAAGGATGAATTTCGCCTTTGTTTCGATATGATTTTCGTTGGCCTGACGGGCAATCGATGCTGCCTTGGCCAGATCTTCGTACGATGAGTTGGTGCAGGAACCGATCAGTCCGACCTCAACCGTTTCGGGATAATTTTTCTCCTTGACGATCTTCACAAACTCTGAAATAGGATGAGCCGCGTCGGGGGTAAACGGGCCGTTGATATACGGTTCCAGTTCGTCGAGGTTAATTTCGATTACTCGGTCGTAATATTTTTCGGGAGCGGCAACCACTTCCGGGTCGGCCTGCAGATCGGCAGCCACCGTAGCAGCTTGTCCGGCAATGTCGGCGCGTCCGGTAGCTTTCAGATAATAAGCTGTCTTTTCGTCGAATGGGAAGATGGAGGTGGTTGCACCCACTTCGGCGCCCATGTTGCAGATGGTTGCTTTGCCGGTGGCCGACAACGAAGAGACCCCTTCACCAAAATATTCGACAATAGCGTTGGTTCCTCCTTTTACTGTCAGGATACCGGCCAGTTTTAAGATCACATCCTTGGGAGAAGTCCAGCCGTTCATTCGTCCGGTAAGTTTCACTCCAATCAGTTTAGGCATCTTCAGTTCCCATGGCATACCCACCATCACATCAACAGCGTCAGCGCCACCCACGCCGATGGCTACCATACTTAATCCGCCGGCATTCGGTGTGTGAGAGTCGGTTCCTACCATCATTCCACCGGGAAAGGCGTAGTTTTCGAGCACCACCTGATGAATGATACCTGCACCGGGTTTCCAGAAATCGATGCCATATTTTTGCGAAACGGAGAGCAGAAAATCATACACCTCCTCGTTGGTAACTTTGGCAGTATGGAGATCGTCGGAAGCTCCCACTCTGGCTGTAACTAAGTGATCGCAATGAACCGACGAGGGAACGGCAGTCTTGCTTTTGCCCGCGTTCATAAATTGAAGCAGCGCCATCTGAGCTGTTGCGTCCTGCATGGCTACGCGATCGGGAGCAAAGTAGGCGTAATCTGAACCTCTGTCGTAGGATTTGAGCTCCTTTACATCGAAGAGGTGAACGTATATTATTTTTTCGGCTAAAGTCAACGGGCGATTCAACTGCAAACGTACCGCGGCAAGCCGTTTTTGATATTCGGAATAAAAATCTTTGGGTAGAATGTTGTTTTGCATAAGCGGTAAGTTTTTAGCGCCGAAAGGGCTTTCGGAGAGCAGAAAACACTCTGATACAAAATAGCTTTATATGAGTTAATCGGGATGATCGGGAGAACTCATATAAATGGTAAGCAGGTATCAGGAATCACCTTCTACTGATAACCTGGTATCTGCTTACCGAAATATGCTGAGAGGGACGTGTGTCAGGCCTTCAAGAATTCGTCGATACTTGCGGCTGTGTCACGCCCCGAAGCGATGGCACGTACAACCAGAGATGCGCCCAGAGCGGCATCGCCGGAAGCAAACACTTTATTTACAGAAGTCTTGTGCGAACCGTCGACTGCAACGTTTTTGCGTTCGTTCAGTTCAACACCTAACTCTTGTAACAAACCTTCGTAAAGTGGATGAACAAATCCCATGGAGAGGAATACCAAATCGGCTTTGATGGTTTCGATTTTGCCGGTACGTTTCAGATTCATACGACCGTTTTCATCTTTTGTCCATTTTACCTCTTCCACTTCCACTCCGGTTACCTGTCCGTTTTCGCTGAGAAAGCGGAGGGTATCTAAGTTCCAGCGACGTTCGCAACCTTCCATGTGCGACGATGACGTTTTCAACACCATCGGGTAGAGAGGCCACGGAGTTTCAGGATTTGAACCGACCGGTGGTTTGGGCATAATTTCGATCTGCGTGATCTTCTCCGCTTTCTGACGAATCGATGTTCCTACGCAGTCGGAGCCTGTATCGCCACCTCCGATAACCAGTACATGTTTTCCTTTGGCGTTGATGCGTTCCTCGTCGGAGAATGTTGCTCCGGCGATGACACGATTTTGCTGTTGCAAAAATTCGAGTGCGAAATAGATTCCCTTCATTTCACGTCCGGGAACTTTCAGGTCACGCGGAACTCCCGCACCGATTGCAACGCAGACGGCATCATACTCTTTCAGTATCTCTTTGGTGGTAATGTCTACCCCGATATTTACCGATGTTTTGAATTCAACGCCTTCGGTTTTCATCAGGTCGATACGACGGTCGATCACCGATTTGCGCAGTTTGAAGTCGGGAATACCGAGGCGGAGCAGACCACCGACGGTTTCGTCTTTTTCAAAAACGGTTACCGTATGTCCCTTGTGGTTCAAACGGTCGGCACATGCCAGTCCGGCAGGCCCCGATCCGATAACGGCAATTTTTTTACCGGTACGTTGTTTCGGAATGATCGGGGTAATTAAACCTTCGAGAAACACACGTTCTGCAACGGCAGCTTCATTCTCGCGAATGGTTACCGGTTGTTCGTGTAGTTTCAGGACACATGATTTTTCGCAGGGAGCAGGACAAACACGGCCTGTGAATTCCGGAAAATCATTGGTTGAAGTCAATACTTTATATGATTGTAACCATTTCCCTTTGTAAGCAAGATCCTGCCATTCGGGTTGCTTGTTACCCAGCGGACAAGCCCAGTGGCAGAAGGGTACGCCGCAATCCATGCAGCGTGATGCCTGTAACTTGCGGTCTTCAATGTTGAGTGTTTGTTCAACTTCCGAAAAATCGCATACCCGTTCGTCAACAGGCCGGTAACCGGCCTCTTTCCGATCGATATTCATGAAAGCTTTTGGGTTTCCCATTATCGTATATTCAATTTACTATTTACAATTTACTTTTCCCGTCTGACATCAGAGAAGAAACGATTTTTTCGTCTCTCCTCTTTTTACTCAAACCATTAATAATCACGTTCTACAGTTGCAATCTTGGCTTCAAGCGCAGCAAGACGTTGTGCGTGAAGAACTTTTTTGTATTCGATAGGCATCACTTTGATGAACTGATCGACATAGGTGTCCCAATCGGCCAACATCTCTTTTGCTACAGTACTGCCTGTATAGCGCGCATGAGCTTCGATGAGATCATACAGCTCTTTTTTATCGATAGCCTCTTCTACCAGCGACAACTCTACCATTTCCATGTTACAGAAGTAGTCGAAGTTGTCATCTTTGTTCCAGACATAGGCGATACCGCCACTCATACCGGCTGCAAAGTTACGTCCAACCGATCCGAGAACTACGGTACGACCGCCGGTCATATATTCGCAGCAGTGGTCGCCGGCACCTTCAACAACCGCCGTAGCGCCACTGTTTCGTACACAGAAACGTTCGCCTACCTGACCGCTGATATACACTTCACCGGTGGTAGCTCCGTAGAGCAACGTATTGCCGGCAATAATGTTTTCGTTCGATTTAAAGGTCGTTCCAACGGGAGGAACAACGATGATTCTACCACCCGATAACCCTTTGCCAAGGTAGTCGTTTGCATCTCCTTCGAGACGGAATGTAATGCCCGGCACGAGGAATGCTCCGAAACTTTGTCCGGCCGATCCGTTGAAGGTGATATTGATTGTATCGGAAGGTAAACCCTCTTCGCCATACAATTCGGTAGCTTTACCTGCCAGCATGGCACCAACGGCACGATCGGTATTGTCGATCGGATAGTTCAGCTGGACGGCCATTTTTGCCTCAAATGCTTTCTTGACTGCCTTAACCAGTTTCAGATCAAGAACGGCGTCGATTTTGTGATCTTGTTCTACAGCCTTACGGGTAGCATTGGTTTTTGCTTCTTCGGGGCGGTAGAGTATTTTCGACAGGTCGATTTTTCCTAATTTGGTATTTGCCGGATATTTTTTCGGAACGAGCAGATCGGAACGTCCGATAATGTCGTCTAATTTGGTATATCCGAGCTCGGCCAAACATTCGCGAACCTCTTCTGCTAAGAAATTGAAATAGTTAACGAGATATTCGTAACGACCTACAAAGTGCTTACGCATCTTTTCGTCCTGTGTGGCAACGCCCATCGGACAGGTGTTGAGGTGACACTTACGCATCAACACACAACCCAACACAATCAGAGCGCTGGTCGCGAAACCATACTCTTCGGCTCCGAGCAATGCCATGGTAACGATGTCGTGTCCGGTTTTAACCTGACCGTCGGATTGCAGTCTTACCTTTCCGCGAAGGTTGTTCAGCACCAAAACCTGTTGGGTTTCGGCCAGACCCAATTCTGCGGGCAGACCGGCGTGACGGATAGAACTCATCGGGCTCGCACCGGTACCACCTTCGCAACCGCTTATCAGTACCATGTCGGCTTTCGCCTTCACAACACCGGCGGCAATCGTACCGACACCGGTTTCGGAGACTAATTTCACGCTGATACGTGCATTCGGATTGACGGTTTTCAGGTCGAAGATAAGCTGAGCCAGGTCTTCGAT
>CAZFTY010000042.1:0-10333 GCA_964521835.1 uncultured Microbacter sp. | reverse complement strand
ATTCGTTTTGGCCGTATTATCGGTAATTCCACCCGACACCATCAAAGTTTGTTGCAGCGAAAGTTTATTATTCGAATCGGAAATAAAATGCATCGACTCATAATCGGCACGAAAAACCGTTCCGGTATAAACCAGAGGTGAGAGATATTCGTCATACACGCTAACTCCGCCTAAACCAAACGACCAGCCCCTACTGGTGATCGTATTTTTAGATTCCTGAGAAAAAACTGACGCAAACGAAAACAGCGCAAAAAACAATACCGCTTTTATTCTGAGAGTGCGCATATAATTGGAATTCAAATTAGAAAAACAAAAGTACATGATTTTTTCTTATTTCTGTTTTATCTCTACAAGTTTTAAGGTCGTAAGTGGCACAAATTGGTATTTATTTGCAAATACACGGCCTCCCTCACTCCCTCTCAGGGTTACCACTTAGCAACTCCCTAAAAATTAGTCACGGCAGCACGCCGGATTTTTTGTAATTTTGCAGGTTATAACTGAATCTAAATCAAATGACTTTACAATACGACGTAATAGTGGTTGGCGCCGGACATGCCGGCTGCGAAGCTGCGTGCGCTGCAGCAAATCTTGGATCGAAAACATTGCTTATCACAATGGATATGAACAAGATAGCCCAAATGAGCTGTAATCCTGCCGTTGGCGGAATTGCCAAAGGGCAAATTGTGAGAGAGATCGATGCGTTGGGAGGTTTTACCGGCATTGTGGCCGACAAAACTGCGATTCAATTCCGATTATTGAACCGATCGAAAGGCCCTGCCATGTGGAGTCCCCGCACACAAAACGACCGGCAGCAATTTATCATCGAATGGCGGCGCATAATTGAAAACACCAACAACCTCGATATGTGGCAAGATCAGGTTTTGGAAGTGATGGTAAAACAAAACCGGATCTGCGGAGTCAAAACAAGTCTGGGAGTTGAAATTTACGCGAAAAGTGTCGTTCTCACAAATGGAACATTTTTGAACGGACTACTCCATTTCGGCTCGAAACAGATCTCCGGTGGACGAATAGCAGAACCCTCCGCCAAAGGACTGACCGAACAGTTGGTTGAATTGGGTTTTACGGCCGGCAGAATGAAAACCGGGACACCCGTCAGAATCGACGGTCGATCGGTCGATTTTTCAAAAATGACAGAACAGGGAGGAGACGACGATTTTCATACATTTTCCTACCTTTCATCGTCAAAAAGGGTACTTCCGCAACGAAGCTGCTGGATCACCTATACCAACGGACAAACTCACGATATTCTTCGTAGTGGGTTGGAGTTTTCGCCTCTTTTCAACGGACAAATAAAAAGCATTGGTCCTCGCTATTGTCCGAGCATCGAGACAAAAATCGTCACCTTTGCCGATAAAGAACGTCATCAACTCTTTTTAGAACCCGAAGGAGCCAACACGCAGGAGTATTATCTGAACGGATTCTCTTCGTCGCTTCCCATCGATGTTCAGGTAAATGCGCTTCATACCATCGAAGGATTCGAAAATGTACGTATTTACCGGCCGGGTTATGCCATCGAGTACGACTTCTTCCCTCCTACCCAACTAACCCATTCGTTGGAGACGAAACTGATAAAAAACCTCTTTTTCGCCGGTCAAATCAATGGAACTACCGGATACGAAGAGGCCGCCGGCCAGGGATTAATTGCCGGAATCAACGCACACATTTCCTGTCATGGAGGAGACCCCTTTGTATTGGGAAGAGAAGAGGCCTATATTGGTGTTCTTATCGATGATTTGGTGACAAAAGGTGTGGATGAGCCCTACCGTATGTTTACCTCACGTGCCGAATACCGCATCCTGCTCCGTCAGGACGATGCCGATATGCGCCTGACTGAAAAATCATATCAATTGGGACTTGCCTCCCGCGAACGGTACAACGAACTCACCGAGAAAAAAGAGAACAGAGACCGCCTCATTAATTTCATCCGTGAAACTTCTGTTAAGCCTGATGAAATCAATAATTTTCTCGAAGAAATCGGCACTTCGCCCATCAAACAATCGGCAAAACTGCTCGACCTTGTTCTAAGGCCTCAGCTGACTATTTCGAAACTATCCGATCAAATTTCATCGCTAAAAACAGTGATTTCGGAAATAAAAACTCAACGAGACGAAACAGTAGAAGCTGCCGAAATAACGCTGAAATATCAGGGTTATATTGAACGCGAAAAAATTATCGCCGAAAAATTGCAACGTCTCGAGAATATAAAAATAAAAGATAAGTTCGATTATTCCACTATTTTATCACTCTCGACGGAAGCACGGCAAAAATTGAGTAAAATAAATCCCGAAACAATCGGCCAGGCAAGCCGTATTTCAGGAATTTCGCCAAGCGACATCAACATTCTGTTGGTTCTGCTGGGCAGATAGCAATTTGTTCCACGTGGAACACCACGTGGAAAAACAGAAACGAAAAACATCAAAACATAAAATGTTCCACGTGGAACGCAACATAATTTATATGAGCATTGAAAAAATAAAAGCAAGCATCCGGGATGTTCCGGACTTTCCACAACCCGGTATCATATTCAAAGATCTCACAACAGTCTTCAAAAATGGCACCGAACTGCAAGAAATAGCCTCCATGTTGTATAATAAATACAAAGACACAGGCCTGACAAAAGTTGTAGGAATAGAATCCAGAGGATTTATCACAGGTCCCATTCTTGCCGAAAAATTGGGAATCGGGTTTATTCCTGTACGCAAAAAAGGGAAATTACCTGCCGACACCATTGAAGAAAGCTATGCAAAAGAGTACGGAGTCGACATCATTCAAATTCATAAAGATGCCCTAAAACCCGACGACGTAGTGCTGCTCCACGACGATTTACTGGCAACAGGAGGAACGATGAAAGCTGCATACAATCTGGTGAAAAAATTCGGAGTAAAAAAGGTATACGTCAATTGTCTGGTCGAACTCGATTTTCTGAAAGGAAGAGACACTTTGCAAGAGGCAGATGAAGTATACTCGTTGATTCATTTTTAAAATTCGATCCCTACCCCACCAATGGACAAGCAACTGAACACAAAAGAAAATATTCAGCTCATCCTTAGTACGCTTCCAGCGAAACCGGGAGTATACCAATATTTCGACAAGGATGGGAAAATTATCTATGTGGGGAAGGCAAAGAATCTAAAAAAAAGAGTTTCGTCCTACTTCACAAAAAAACACGATAGTTCGAAAGTTGCGGTTCTTGTAAAACAGATTGTCCATCTGAAATACATTGTTGTCGATACCGAAGAGGATGCACTGCTGCTGGAAAACAATCTTATCAAAGAGCATCAGCCCCGGTATAACATTTTGCTTAAGGATGACAAGACCTATCCGTGGCTTTGCATCACGAAGGAGCCCTTTCCCCGGGTTTTCAAAACCCGCAAAATATATAAAAACGGCGCGAAATATTTTGGCCCCTTCAGCTCAATCACCACACTTCACGTGCTTCTATCTCTTATCGGCGAAATTTATCCGCTAAGAACCTGCAAGCTTAATTTGTCTCCCGAAAATATAAATGCCGGAAAATTTAAGGTATGCCTCCAGTACCACATCCATAAATGCAAAGGACCGTGTGAGAATTTGCAAACGGAAGCGGACTACCTTCAAATGATAACCGAAGTAGAGGAGATTGCCAACGGGAATATTAATTCCATTTTGCACTATCTGGAGCAACAAATGCAATCGCTGGCAGCAGAACTCAAATTTGAAGAGGCGCAAAGCATCAAAGAGAAATATGAAGCTCTGGAACGGTATAAATCGAAATCAATCGTAACCACCGCTACACAAGACGATTACGATGTATTCGCCTACGATGATGATGATAAATCTGCCTATATCAATATTTTACGAATATCAAAAGGCTCCATTGTTCAGGGCTACACCATCGAGTACACGAAACGACTGGATGAACCCAAAGAAGAGATTCTGGCAATGGCCATCGTAGAATTGCGCACAAAACTGAGAAGCCAAACCAAACAGTTGCTGGTGCCATTTCTGCCCGATCTCGAATTGAATAGTGTAAATTTCTCTATCCCATCGCGAGGAGATAAACGAAAATTGTTGGATCTGTCGATGCAAAATGTACGCGAATACAAACTGGATAAGCTGAAGCAGACAGAAAAGCTCAATCCGGATCATCGTATGGTGCGAATTCTCAGCACATTGCAAAAAGATCTTAAAATGGGAAGCCTTCCGATGCATATCGAATGCTTCGACAACTCCAACATTCAGGGAACCCATCCGGTAGCAGCCTGCGTGGTTTTCAAAAAAGCGAAACCATCCAAAAGAGATTATCGCCATTTTAATATCAAAACGGTTGAAGGGCCAAACGACTTTGCTTCCATGGAAGAGGTGGTATACCGCCGCTACCGCCGGATGCTCGACGAAGAGACTCCCCTACCCCAGCTGATTGTGGTGGATGGAGGGAAGGGACAACTCGGGATGGCAATGGGCGCTCTCCAACAATTGGGAATCTCCGCTAAAGTTACTGTGATTGGTATCGCCAAACGACTCGAAGAAATCTATTTTCCGGAAGATCCTATTCCGCTTTATCTCGACAAAAACTCCGAAAGCCTGAAACTGATTCAGCAGTTACGCGACGAAGCTCACCGCTTCGGAATTACACATCACCGAAACCAAAGAAGCAAAGCACAGGTGACATCGGAACTCGATTCGATAACCGGAATCGGAGAAAAAAGCAAAAAAGAGCTCCTGACTCATTTCAAAAGCGTCAAACGACTCAGATTAGCGTCAAATGATGAAATTGCGGAAATAGTAGGAAATAAAAGAGCATCAATAATTTATGCCCATTTTCACCCGGATTTAAGCCCACGAGAATCGGGTATTTGATTCGAATCGGGTATTTGCCCGGCAAATTTCCCATTCTGACGCTATTGAAAATAGAGAATCAATAGATTCCGTACACAGAAAAAGCCAGAATTTGACAAATATTATTTTGAGTTAAATGTTATAAATAAACTCAAACGGAATGTCATTTGTGATACGACATCCATTTCGTAACTTTGCCCTGTTTATCAAACTAAATTTTACCTTGTGCAAATAATAACAGATATACAAAATGTTCCGAAAGAGCAGCTGGCCATAACGATTGGATTTTTTGACGGAGTACATCGGGGCCACCGTTTTCTGATCGAAAACCTGAAACAGATTGCATCGGAAAAAGGGCTCAAAACGGCGGTTCTCACTTTTCGCGAACATCCGCGCAAAATTCTTCACAGCGAGTTTGTGCCCGAACTGCTGACAACCTGTGAAGAAAAAATGGCACTACTCTCACAAACGGGTCTTGACCACTGCATACTACTTGATTTTACTCCCGAAATTCAGAATCTGACGGCGGAAGAATTTATTAAAGACCTTTTATCCAATAAATTACATTCAAAAGTACTACTCACCGGCTATGACAACAGAATTGGCAAAGGAAGAGTGGATGGTTTTGAACAATATGTGATGTATGGACATGAGGTTGGTTTGCTCGTGCAGGAAGCCCAAGAGTTCATCTACAAAGGGAAACAGGTTAGTTCGTCCGAAATAAGACGCTTAATGGATGAAGGCGACATCTCTATTGCAAATCAATTGCTTGGATCAACCTATAAAATTGATGGTAAGGTAGTTGCAGGAGAACAAATAGGCCGAACCATCGGATTTCCCACCGCGAATATTTACGTGTCGAGCACCGAAAAAAAATTACCTCAGCTGGGTGTCTATGCCTGCTGGGTACTGATCGATGACGACCGCTACAAGGGGATGCTCAATATCGGATTGCGCCCCACATTAGTCCCCGAAAACCAAAAAGCGACGATCGAAGTTAACATTATCGATTTCGATCAGGATATCTACGGCGAACATATCACACTTGAAATTGTGAAGAAGGTGAGAGACGAAAGAAAATTCCCGGACATACACGCCTTGAAAGAACAAATTGAAACAGATAAATTGCACATAATAAATATTTTAGACAAGGACACATCGTTTACCTAACCTGTGTTTCAGTAATAAATAAACAAAAATGAAGACAATATTTCTAACACTAATTTCTCTTATTATGCTTACCACCGGCGTATCAAAAGGAGAAAACAATCCTTTTTTCACCCCCTACCGAACACCTTATGGCGTTCCTCCATTCGATAAAATAAAAACCGAACATTACCTTCCGGCCTTTACCGAAGGTATCAAACAACATCAAAAGGAGATCGATGCCATTGCCAATAATCCGGCTCCGGCAACCTTTGCCAACACCATGGCTGCCATGGAATATTCCGGTAAACTTTTGACCCGGGTATCAATGGTATTTTTCAATCTGGAAGAATCGATGCACAGTGCTGAAATGCAATTAATTGCAGAGAAAGTAACTCCGATGCTGACAGAGCATTCGGACAATATTTTGTTGAATGAAAAATTATTCAGGCGCATCGCAACGCTGTACAATAACCGGGCTAAAATCAAACTTACCGCAGAGCAACGCAGGGTAATTGAAGAACAGTATAAAAAATTTGTTCACAAAGGAGCCTCGCTGAATGCAGCACAAAAACAACAGCTGAGAGAGATCAACAAGAACCTGGCGATGCTGGAGCTAAAATTCGGGAATAACCTGCTTACCGAAACCAATAACTTCAAGCTGATTATTGATAAAGCCGAAGATCTTGCCGGTCTCCCAGAAAACGTAAAAACTGCAGCGGCAGATGAAGCCAAAGCGGCTAACATGCCCGGGAAATGGATTTTCACCCCCTCAAAAACAAGCTGGATTCCTTTCCTGACCTACAGCACAAGACGCGATTTGCGCGAAAAATTATACAAAGGATATTGGATGAGAGGCGATTACGGAAATATCACAGATAACAAACAGGTTATCCTCGATATTATGAAAAACCGCATTGACTTAGCCAATTTGCTTGGATTTAAAACTCCGGCCGACTACATACTTGACAACACGATGGCTAAAACCCCGGCAAGAGTCGATACACTACTCCAATCGATATGGCGACCAGCAGTCGCTAAAGCCAAAGAAGAGGTGAAAGAGATGCAGGCAATAATCGATGCCGAAAACGGAGGTTTCAAACTGGCCATGTGGGACTGGTGGTACTACGCCGAAAAAGTGCGCAAAGCCAAATACGATTTGAACGAAGACGAATTAAAGCCCTACTTCAAACTTGAAAACGTACGCAAAGGTGTGTTTGAGGTTGCAAATAAATTGTACGGACTCAACTTTGAGAAACTCAATAATTTACCCGTATACCATCCTGATGTTGAAGCTTTTAAAGTTTCAGATGCCGATGGTAAACTGATTGGAATTCTCTACACCGACTATTTCCCGCGCGAAAGCAAAACGGTTGGCGCCTGGATGAATAATATCCGCGATCAATACGTTGAAAAAGGGGTGATGGTTCGCCCGGTCATCGTCAATGTGGGTAATTTGGCCAAGCCTACCGCCACCACACCGTCACTTCTGAGCATGGACGATGTAGGCACGCTTTTCCACGAATTCGGACACGCACTTCACGGGTTGCTGTCGCAATGTACCTACCCGAGTGTCAGCGGCACCAATGTTCCCCGCGATTTTGTAGAATGCCCGTCACAGTTTATGGAAAACTTTGCTTTTCAGCCTGAGGTAATGAAATTATACGCATTCCATTATAAAACAGGCGAATTAATGCCTCAACCATTGATGAAAAAGATCCAAAATTCCACCTATTTCAACCAGGGGTTTGAAATGACAGAATTAGTGGCCGCCTCGATCTTAGATATGAAATGGCACGAATTAACCAGCGTCGATGGTATCGATGTGGATAAATTCGAGAAAGAACAGATGGACAAAATAGGCCTGATTCCGGAAATCCTGCCCCGCTATCGTTCCACATACTTCAAACACATCTTCAACGACGGATATTCGGCCGGCTACTACAGCTACCAATGGGCATCCGTATTTGAAAAAGATGCATTCGAATTGTTCAAAGAAAAAGGTATCTTTGATCCCGCAACGTCCACCTCTTTCCGCAAAAACATTCTCGAAAGAGGGAACAGCGACGATCCCATGAAGTTTTATGTGAAATTCCGCGGACACGAACCAACTTCCGATGCCCTCCTGAAAAGCAAAGGATTGAAATAAAAACTGTTCAGGGCAAAGTATTTCTTTGCCCTGAATATTAATGTATTGAATATGAACGTTCGCATAAAAGAGCTGATACACCCTAATGTCGTAAATTTTTCCCTGTCGCTTGTCGTGGCGGGATTATTGTGGATGAAGGAGTTTATTCTTCCAGTAGAAAGTACCCCCTTACTCTACCCTTTCAGTACCGCAATCATCCCTGCATATTCAGCATGGCTTGGCCTTTTACTGAATCTCGGCATTGCCTATTTTTCATTCAAATTTCTGGAAAAATACACGTTTCTCCAGCAGCGAACATTTCTCCCATTTCTGTTTTTTATCTTATTATCAGGATCTTATCCTCACTTTCATTATCTCACCAATGGCCTCATCGCAGCATTATTGCTGATGATGTGCCTGTGGCAGGTATTCTCCACCTATCATCAAAACCTACCCCTGCAAGCGTCGTACAACGCAGGTCTGTTTTTGTCGCTTGGATATTTTTTCTGCTTCGATTTTATCTTTCTGATCCCATTCTTGTTCATCATATTAAATATAGTCAACAACCTCAATATCCGCCTGTTTTTGGCCACCCTTCTGGGTATCTTCACTCCGGCTATCTTAGTTTTCGGAATCAGTTTCTGGCTCGGTCAACTCGACAACCAGCTCAACTACTTTATGAGCAATATTGTTTTCAATTTTAGCGGTTGGACATCCAATATTGCGCTGATTGTCATTGAAGGAATATTTACAATCATCTCTTTCATTGCCATCATCGGTTGTTCTCAAAATCGGTTCAACTCAAGCATAGTCGAACGAAGAAATTTTCAGGTATTGGTATGGATATATGCAGGTATGCTTGCCATCCTCTGGGTAAAAATGGGCAGAATTAGTGAATTATTACCTTCATTTTTAATGATTTGCGGCCTTATTTTCTCCATTTTCTTTTCAACCCGCAGCTCCAGAAAAAACACAATTCTCTTTTTCGTCTTACTGACTTTTCAGGTTGTAACTTTAATACTTGGCCTAAGTGGAACACTTCGCTGAATTTGGCTACATCGGCCTTTTTCTGGCTGCATTTCTGGCAGCAACCATACTTCCACTCGGGTCGGAAGTGGTTTTTGCCACGCTTATCTATGCCGGATTGGATATGTGGACATGCGTAGCCGTAGCCACCGTTGGCAATACCCTTGGAGGCATCACTTCTTACTGGATAGGACGAATGGGGAAAATTGAATGGATCGAGAAGTACCTGAAAATCAAAAAAGAAAAGATAGAAAAATTTGAGAAACGAATGTACAACCGGGGTGACTGGTTGGCTTTTTTTTCCTTCGTTCCGGGAGTTGGCGACATAATCGTAGTTGCTTGCGGATATTTCCGGTGCAACTTTCTGGGCACAGCAATTGCCATGACCATCGGCAAATTTTCGCGCTACGTGTTGTGGATGTATGCTCAGGGAATGCTGATGAAATAATCAATCAGCATCTCCGAAATAAGTAGTTTGTACGTTGTCTAATATTGCAAAAAGGTCTGTCAGATTATCGGTACGCAACATGGCAATACGAGTGTCTCTGAAGTGCGGAATGCCTTTGAAAAGAGGAGTATTTGCCAAATGGCGACGCGTGTGAACAATTCCTCTTCGTTCGTCTAACCACTTAATACTGCTCAAAATCTGCTTTTTCACAATTTCAAACTGCTCAGTAAATGGCATCGGCGAAAGAAGTTCACCGGTCTGCAAATAGTGCTTCACCTCTTTGAAAATCCAGGGTTTTCCAATAGAGCCACGCCCTATCATCACCGCATCCACCCCATACCTGTCGAAGCACTCTTTGGCCCTTTCCGGGGTCGTGACATCACCGTTACCGATAATGGGAATCTTCATCCGGGGATTATTTTTTACTTCACCAATCAACGTCCAGTCGGCATCGCCGGTATACATCTGAGCCCGCGTACGCCCGTGAATAGCTAACGCAGCAATGCCACAATCCTGCAACTGTTCGGCCAAATCGACGATTATTTTTGAATTATCGTCCCAACCCAAACGGGTTTTCGCCGTCACAGGCACATTCACCGACTTCACAACCTCCTTTGTAATAGCAATTAACTTCGGAATATCGCGCAAAAGACCGGATCCGGCACCTTTGCCAGCCACCTTCTTCACCGGGCAACCGAAATTCAGATCGATGATCTCCGGATTGGCAGTTTCGGCAATTTTAGCTG
>CAZFTY010000041.1:0-10397 GCA_964521835.1 uncultured Microbacter sp. | reverse complement strand
AAAACACCACCGCCAACGAAATTGCTAAAAGCGAAATGTTACGCATCAGCAAGCCTCCCCAGAAAATAAAGAAGGCCAATCCGTAAATAACACCACTCGCTCCGATATGAATGCTGTCGCGCCCGATGATCCACAACAAAAAACCGGTCATCGGCCATAAAAGCAGTAAAACCCTGCCGGCAACATCCTTGTAAAAATAGTACAGGGCAACCGACAGAATAAAAAATGTAGAGACATTATTGAACAAATGCGATAGCCCTGCATGAGCAAACGGATGGAGCAAAACACCCTTCAGTCCGGTGACGGTTCGTGGCACCACACCCCACGCTTCCACATTCCACTGAAGTCCCCATTGCAACACATAAATGAGCACAAAAAAGAGCGAAATCAACACCGGAAAAACCAGTGCATGATACAAACGACGGCGTTCGTGTGGCATATTGGGGTAGAACAACATTCTCTAAATTTTAATATACAAATATAATTTCTTAAAAACAGGACTCCAAATGTTCACAAAAAATATCATTCATCCCATATGTCATTCTAAAAAAATGATCTATCTTTGAACTACAAATTGCGGTAATATGCCCGATTTCAAAGCCGTTTTTTATCAAAATAGAATAAAAAAGAAAACAAACAAATTAATATCAACTGATTATGTCAGAACAAGATTCCAAACAGCCTTCCATTGAAAAACTAAAGGCCCTGCAATTAGCCATGGATAAGATCGAAAAAGATCATGGCAAAGGTACTATCATGAAAATGGGAGACAACAAGGTAGCAGACGTCCCCGTAATTTCGACCGGATCAATCGGTCTGAACAATGCCCTGGGTGTAGGCGGACTTCCCCGTGGCCGCGTGATCGAAGTTTACGGACCCGAATCGTCCGGTAAAACGACATTGGCCATTCATGCTATTGCAGAAGCTCAAAAAGCGGGAGGTATTGCTGCCATCATCGATGCCGAACATGCTTTCGATCGCTTTTATGCCGAAAAATTAGGCGTTGACATCTCCAACCTCCTCATTTCGCAACCCGATAGCGGAGAACAGGCGCTCGAAGTGGCCGACCAACTGATCCGTTCTTCAGCTGTCGATTTGGTTGTAATCGACTCGGTAGCCGCGCTCACTCCGAAAGCCGAACTGGAAGGCGATATGGGAGATTCCAAAATGGGTCTTCAGGCGCGTCTGATGTCTCAGGCTTTGCGTAAGCTTACTGCAAATATCAACAAAACAAATACCTGCTGTATTTTCATCAACCAGTTACGCGAAAAAATCGGCGTGATGTTCGGCAACCCCGAAACCACCACCGGTGGTAACGCCCTCAAATTCTACGCTTCCGTTCGCCTCGATATCCGCCGTATCGGACAAATCAAAGACGGTGAAGAGGTGATTGGCAACCAGACCCGTGTAAAAGTGGTAAAAAACAAAGTGGCACCTCCTTTTCGCAAAGCAGAATTCGACATTATGTTCGGCGAAGGCATTTCGCGCAACGGTGAAATTGTCGACCTCGGCGTAGAATATGGCATCGTAAAAAAGAGTGGCTCCTGGTACAGCTACGGCGATACAAAAATCGGACAGGGTCGTGACGCTGCCAAGAATGTCATCAAAGACAACCCCGAACTGGCAGCCGAGTTGGAGGCCAAAATTACAGAAGCTTTGAAACAACCCAAATAAGAATAGAACTCAAAAATGGGAAAAGTATTGATTATTGGCGCAGGCGGTGTGGGTACCGTCGTTGTGCACAAAGTGGCTCAAAACCACACGGTATTTACTGAAATCATGCTGGCAAGCCGCACCAAATCGAAATGCGATGTCATTGCCGCCGATGTAAAACAACGCTACGGTGTGAATGTGGCTACGGCTCAGGTGGATGCCGATAATGTAGCCGAACTGATTGCTCTTTTCAACGATTATAAACCGGAACTGGTCATCAATGTGGCGCTTCCTTATCAGGATCTCACCATCATGGATGCCTGTCTGGCTACCGGAGTAAACTATCTCGACACGGCCAACTACGAACCGAAAGACGAGGCTCACTTTGAATACAGCTGGCAATGGGCCTATCAGCAACGTTTCAAGGATGCCGGTCTTACCGCCATTCTCGGTTGCGGCTTCGATCCGGGAGTAACCAGCGTATTTACGGCTTATGCCGCCAAACACCACTTCGACGAAATCCATTATCTTGATATCGTCGACTGTAACGCAGGTGACCACCACAAAGCATTTGCCACCAACTTCAATCCGGAGATCAACATCCGCGAGGTAACTCAAAGAGGGAAATACTGGGAAAACGGACAGTGGGTTGAGACCGAGCCGCACGAAATTCACAAACCATTGAACTATCCGGAAATCGGCCCGAAAGAGTCGTACGTGATCTACCACGAAGAACTGGAGTAATTAGTTAAAAACTTTCCGACACTGAAACGCGCCCGCTTCTGGATGACATTCGGTCAGGAATACCTCACGCACCTGCGCGTAATCCAAAACATAGGAATGGCTCGCATCGACGAGGTGGAATACAACGGCGTAAAAATCGTGCCAATTCAGTTCCTGAAAGCCGTACTACCGAACCCGGGTGATCTGGGCGAGAACTATACCGGCTGGACCTCCATCGGTTGTCGCATCTCGGGCATCAAAGATGGCAAACAGAAGAGCTACTATATTTACAACAATTGCAGCCACGAAGCGGCTTTCACCGAAACCGGAACGCAGGGTGTAAGCTACACCACCGGCGTACCTGCCACTATCGGCGCGTTAATGTTCATGACCGGACAATGGCGTCAACCGGGCGTATTCAACGTGGAAGAGTTCAATCCCGATCCTTTCCTCGAACAACTCGGCAAACAGGGTCTTCCCTGGGTGGAGCTGACTGACATTGATCTGGAACTGTAATTCAGTTTCAGAATAGGACAATATGCCAATGTGCCAATGAATCTGCAAATGCAGTATTTGTTGGCACATTTTTATTTTTACAAATCATTTTCCCGATAATTAAAACGTAATATTTGGAATACAATTCCAATTTTCGGCGTAATATTTGGAATACAACTCCAATTTTCGGCGTAATATTTGGAATAATATAAAATTTGCCCTATTTTTGTTGTCTGAAACTATCCTAAAAACAGGCAGGGAATGATAAAGAACAGGCAATGCGCATCCGCTGTTGCAAAAAAGAACAGCTCCCGCTTCGGCAGGATACTGGTATTGACCGGAGCCCGGCAAACAGGCAAGACCACGCTGGTGCGTCACCTCTTTCCCAACTACGACTACATTGCCGTCGAGGATCCCGTCACGCGTACCACGTATGCCGAATTGAGCGCACAACAATGGGAATCACTCTACCCCAAAGCGATTCTGGATGAAGTGCAAAAAGAACCCCGATTGATCGAAAGCATCAAAGCGGTATACGATCAATGGGAAGAGCCGCGATATATCCTGCTCGGGTCGAGCCAACTGCTCTTAATGGATAAAATACGCGAAAGTCTTGCCGGTCGCTGTTCGATTCTGGAGATTTATCCGCTGACACTTCCCGAATTACAGACCAGCAGTTGGGAGGACACAATACAACCTTCTCTGTTTCAACAAGAATTAACCGGTCAATTACAAGACGAATACCTGCCCTCGCTGTTACTCGACAAACGACATGTGGACAAGCAACAGGCACTCGATCATTACCTGCGCTTTGGCGGTTATCCGGCCGTAAGCGGAGACGAGAGCGACGACGAAAAATTCGATTGGCTACGTAACTATGTCCGCACCTACCTTGAGCGTGATATCCGGGATCTGGCTTCGTTTCGCGACCTTGATCCTTTCGTAAAACTGCAACACTATCTGGCGCTAAACACGGGAGCCATCACCAATGCCTCTTCCATTGCCAAAGAGCTGGGCATTACAGTAAAGACCGTGCAACGCTACATCAAATATTTTGAGATGAGCTACCAGGCCATTGTGCTTCCGGCATGGTCGGGCAATCCCACAAAACGGCTAATCAAAGCATCGAAGGTACATTATATGGACAATGGCGTCGTGCAGGCCGTGCTCAACAAACGGGGCAGTCTGAACGGCAATGAATTTGAGAGCGCCGTCATTGCCGAAATTTACAAACAAGCCAAAACCGTGGAGGCTCCCGTCAGATTCAGCTTTTTACGGACTCACGATGGCAAAGAGGTCGACTTACTATTAGAAATGGCGGACGGATATTATGCTTTCGAAATCAAAATGAGTTCCAAAGCCACAAGAACCGATGCCCGGCATTTGTACGGTTTGGAATATATCCTTGACAAGCCGGTAAAAAAAGCATTTGTGCTCTCGAACGATCCGGCTACAACCCAATTTGACGAGAAAACATACGCTATCAACGCAGCACTATTTTTAGGATAGGTTTTTGAGCCTCCGTATTTCAGAATTCACTATCTTTGCAGCCCGAATAAAACAACTATCAATCAGCAAAATGGATTACAATCAAATACCCTCTCCCTGCTTCGTGCTCGACGAAGTACGACTACGCAAAAACCTTGAACTGATCCGTTCGGTAAAAGAACGTGCCGGCGTGGAGATCATCCTCGCGTTTAAGGCATTCGCCATGTGGAGTGCCTTCCCGATTGTGCGCGAATACATTCCCTACTCCACTGCCAGTTCCTTATCCGAAGCGCAACTGGCTTTCGAGGAGATGGGGAGCCTTGCCCACACCTACGCCCCGGCCTACACCGACGATGAATTTCCGGCAATAGCCAGATACAGCAGCCACGTAACGTTCAATTCACTGAACCAGTTCGAACGGCTGTATCCGGTCACCAGGCAAGCCGGACATCCGGTTTCGTGCGGATTGCGCATCAACCCCGAATTTTCGGACGTAGAGACCGATCTCTACAACCCCTGTGCACCCGGCTCACGTCTGGGAATCGTAGCCGATATGTTGGGCGAAAAGCTACCGGAAGGCATCGAAGGGCTCCATTTCCACACCTTGTGTGAATCGCGCTCTACCGATCTGGAGAAGACGCTGGCCGTGGTTGAAGAAAGATTCGGCAAGTACTTCTCTCAGATCAAATGGCTCAATATGGGCGGCGGCCACCTGATGACTCACAAAGAGTATGACACGGAACATCTGATTACACTACTCCGCAACTTCAATGCCAAATACCCGCACCTGCAACTCATTTTAGAGCCCGGTAGCGCCTTCGCCTGGCAAACAGGAGAACTGATATCGTCGGTAGTGGATATTGTCGAAAACAGGGGTATTAAAACAGCCATGCTCAACGTTTCGTTTGCCTGCCACATGCCCGACTGTCTGGAAATGCCCTACAAACCGACCATTCTGGGTGCAATCGATCCACAAGAGGGCAAACCCACCTACCGCATGGGAGGCAACAGCTGTCTTTCGGGCGATTTCTTTGGCGACTGGAGTTTTGAAAAAGAGCTGGAGGTTGGCGACCGCATCGTTTTTATGGATATGATTCACTACACAATGGTCAAAACCACCACCTTCAATGGCGTTTCTCACCCTTCGATTGGTATCTGGACGAAGAAAAATGAGTTTAAACTCGTCAAAAAATTCGGCTATGCGGATTTCAAAAATCGCCTATCATAAGCAAAAGCATTGATTATAAACAGAATATATTACATTTCAAGTTTTTCACCGAAAATATTTGTCAGTTAAAAAAAAGAGTGTATATTTGCATCCGCAAACGCGGAAATAGCTCAGTTGGTAGAGCACGACCTTGCCAAGGTCGGGGTCGCGGGTTCGAGTCCCGTTTTCCGCTCCAAGTGATCTGGCGGTTTTTCCGCCTTTTTTTTCTTTATTGCCCGGATGGCGAAATTGGTAGACGCGCTAGTTTCAGGGACTAGTGGTCGTAAGGCTGTGCAGGTTCGAGTCCTGTTCCGGGCACTAACAGAGTACTTACCCAGGTGGTGGAATTGGTAGACACGCTACTTTGAGGGGGTAGTGAGAGCAATCTTGTGTGAGTTCGAATCTCATCCTGGGTACCAGCAAAACAAAATCCTAATTGATTATAAATCAGTTAGGATTTTTTGCTTCAATATTTTCCCCACATTTTCCCCACATCCAATATTTTTCTTCCTGAAGATTGATCTAAATTGAATGAGATTTATTCAAATTAAATCGCAAGGCATAGACTTGACATTGGCAACTGAGCCTTTATCAAGCCATTTATGAGCCAATTGAGCCAATTATGAACCAATTAGATGATACGAAGTCCCCGCACCAACATCACCTGATCGCTCAAACAATTTATATTTATCAACTAACTCCGTAAGATCTCTGGTAGCAGTCGCTTTAGATACTTCAAAATTTTCTTGGTATTCAGTATTCGTAATTTTCCCCTTTTGACGAACGAAGAACACCGCCTTTATTTGTCGGTCTGTCAATCCTAGTTTTGCTAATTGGCCTTCCGTCAGACTGTCTTTAAACAGCCGAACAATGAAACCTCCGCCATCTTCTTCCATTATGGGTACTGGTAATCCGGCAGACTTACATGAATCTACAATTTTCATTATACCGCTACCCCACGAGTCAATGTAACCACCACGGAAACATGCTTCAGCAAGTACCGGATTTCGAGGATATGACGAATGGGGCTTCGTCAGTTTATCAAGCGTTATCCCTTCAGGTAATGAGCCGTGATTCCAAACGGAGAGTTTATTGTCATAGACCCGGATCTGAGTTGGCGCTCCCATATAGTTACGATGAACAAGCGCATTTAAAAGCATTTCACGAAGGGCTGAAACCGGGTATTCAAGCTTCTCAATACGATTCATTCCCTCAAAAGAAATATTACGTATCAGAAACTTGTGATCAAGCGTACGCAACACTTTCTCTAATATCTGAATTATATTACCTTCCTCCATCTCTTGAAAACGTATTGTAAAATCATCGTCTTCAAATTTTCCAATTTTGACGAACGTGTTTGGATAAAACTTCCCCGGATCTTTTCCAAATAAAACAATGGCTGCACGCTTCAATTGTCCGTTTTGTGATAGACGTAGTTTTTCTAAAAGTTCGGGTATGGAAATTCCGTCAATATCGGGCAAACGACCAGCTTCATCGGCTTTCCTTAGAAAAATCTTTATCGTTCGCTCGTCAATATCATCAAACGTAGCACGGGTTTCAATCACATCATCCCACGTTTGACCTGCTCGTTTGAGTAAAAATTCATTGAGTGAAGCTCCGGTTAGCTCCTGCTTTACGCTTCCACTACGATAATAATACCGACCTCGTAAAGAGATGGGGACTGAATATGGCTGAACGATGATTTCAATATAGTGCTTGTCATCTTCATTCAGTAGATTCACTTCTGCTGTAATTCCCATATTATGCTTTATCTTATTGGGAATCTCATCCATCAAATCCTTATAGGTTACAACACCAATAACATTTCCATTATCGTCTTTGCCGATATATATTTTACCTCCCTGTGCATTAGCAAAACCACATATCCACTTTAGGTAGTCGTCGTGCCAGGATGATTTGTATTCTATATTTTGAGTTTCAGGCATAGCTTATTTATTTATCGCCAAAAATATTATATTTTTACTTTAATCTAAAGTACGAGGACATTTAATTTACTGCAATAAGGCTTATCCCCAAACCAAATTATTAATGTTTAAGCGTCAAATGATACCCTGTGCGTCTAATTAATTCTCTGTAATCTATATCTTCTTCCGAAGCAGCATCTGTATTCGTGAACCAGCCACAGAAAAGTATCTTCTTTGAAGATAATGATTGCACTACTTTCCAACAAAAATCAGGGACACTGATATTTTTGATTTTCTGATTACCAAAAACTCCCCCACAAATTATCAGAAGAGAATCGGATTGTGACCATTCCCGGATTTTTGTTTCGTAGGTTTTCCAAATACCACGATTAAGATTGGGGCTTTGAGGAAAGCAATTGTAATATCTGAAAGTAAGTTCGTCTTTTGTACAATCATAAGCAAAATCTTCCGCATTTGCCAGGTGTCCTTTATCATAGCCTGATTTAGAATAATCTTTACTTGTTGCTGTTTGTAGGTTTTCATTGTCATTTATAAAATGAAATGATTTTCTCTCACATTCACCGCCACCATGATACAGTTTATAGCTGACCCACAGAGGCTCATGATATTTATTGCTGAAATTTACGGTATAAATGTTTGTTTGATAAATAATCTGCGCTTCAATGTGAATGCACAAGATTGATAAAAGGATTAGAATGAAAGGCCGCATAAAAATCAGTTGTGGTTTTATTTTCTTTTTAAAATAAAATTGGAGATAATGGGGAAATGGCAGAAATTGGATATGACATATCTTCTTTTTCCTCTAAATCCCCAATATCCCCATTTAAATTCTATCTAATACTGTTTTTACAAGTTTTTCGATATGGGGTTTATAGTCTGTATTTGCAGACTCAATTCTTCTATTTGCAATAATACAGCATACTGTCATAGCTTTATGTCCCATTAATTTTGATAAGCCTGCTATAGCAGAACCTTCCATCTCATAATTGGTTATTTTTAGATTTTCATATCTAAAACTCTCAATTTTATCATTTAATGACATATCTGCAAGATCTAATCGTAATACACGACCCTGTGGGCCATAAAAGCCATTTGCTGAAATTGTTACACCAAGTAACATCTCATCTTTACCAATACGCTCTACTAACTCAGTATCTGCATCAACAACATATGGAGCTGCTAATTGAGGATTCCAAACTAAATGTTTTTTCATTGCTTCTTCAAAATCTAAATCACTTACAGAGTCGCGGCCTGCATAAAAATTAAGCATGCCATCAAACCCAATAGATTTGACTGAAATCAGAGAACTCCCTAACGGTATATCAGGTTGCATCGCACCAGAAGTGCCGATCCGTATAAAAGTTAGTTGTTTGAACTCTTGCTTTTCGCACCGATTTATTAAGTCGATATTAGCAAGAGCATCCAGTTCGTTAACGACAATGTCGATATTATCCGTTCCAATTCCTGTAGATATTACAGAAATTCTTTTGTTTTTATAATAACCAGTAATTGTTCGGAATTCACGGTTTTGAATAACAAATTCCTGGGAATCAAAATAACTAGCCACAAGTTGAACTCTGTCCGGATCTCCAACAAGAATAATTGTATCAGCTATTTGTTCCGGGTGTAAATGCAAATGAAAAATTGAACCATCATTGTTCAGTATTAACTCAGAAGGAGGGAAATGTTTCATGACCTTTAAATTAAGTGTTCAAGTGGATTAAATCCACTTGAACATATTACTTTTATTTCTTTATGAACCTAATAACTTCTCCAACCCAAAGTACCACTGAAGTTGAAATAATTATTATTGCCCAATCTATTACTGATAGAGGAACGACATTAAACATCTCACCTCCTAAAGTAACGATTAACCATTGACCACCGATTATAACTGTAGATATTGTGAGAAATCCGCCACATTGACTAAGTGAGTGAAATGCTGATTTACCAGTCATAAATGCTTTGGCATTAAACATATTCCAAAATTGAAGCATAACAAATATGGTAAAGAATAATGATAGTTCATAAGGTGATAGTCCATTACCCGCACTAAAATTGAAGAAGTTAGAAAAGTATGAACTAATAGACATATCGGCCAAAGTTGTTACTTCTTCATGTTTAAAGTACTGAATGAATCCAAAAAGAAGAACAACAAAGAATAGACCTACACCTAAGATACTTCTCCACATAGTTTTACTGATAATAAAATCAGTAGTTTCGCGTGGTTTTGCCTTCATAACCTTATTACTTGGAGGAAGTGAGGCCAAGGCAAGAGCAGCAAATGTATCCATGATCAAATTAACCCAAAGCATCTGAGTTACAGTAAGTGGAGATTCTGTACCTATAAATGCACCGATAAGAACAATTATACACGCAGCGACATTGATTGTCATTTGGAACAAAATAAACCTTTGAATATTTTGATATAGTGAACGACCCCACATTACCGCACGTGAAATGCTGCTAAATGAATTATCAATGATAGTAATATCACTTGCTTCTTTTGCAACTGAAGTCCCATCACCCATTGAAAGACCAACCTGTGCAGCATTTAATGCAGGTGCATCGTTAGTTCCATCACCAGTTACTGCAACAACCTGACCTTTTTGCTGTAAGAGCTGTACCAAACGCTGTTTATCCATTGGTCGTGCGCGTGAAATGATTTTAAGATCTAATACACGGTCTAATAAATCAGTGTCAGAAAGGCTTGCAAATTCAGAACCGGTAATATGATTATTTGTTGAGTCATTATCATTCCATAAACCAATCTGGCGACCAATTTCAATAGCTGTATTTGGAGTATCACCAGTTACTATTTTTACATTTATTCCGGCACTTAAACAATCTTTTATTGCATCTGGCACTTCTGATCTCACGGGGTC
>CAZFTY010000040.1:0-10421 GCA_964521835.1 uncultured Microbacter sp. | reverse complement strand
CAAACTCTTAACGCCTTCCACAGATTCTACTTTCATTCTTACATCTTCCAGAATAAAATCGGTGGCCGGACATCCGGGAGCCGTCAGGGTCATATCAAGACTGACATTGCCACCCTCTCCGATGTCCACTTTATAAATCAGGCCAAGATCGTACACGTTGACCGGTATTTCGGGATCGAAAACCGTACGCAACATCTTGACGATATCTTCTTCCAATGCTAAAAATTCATTCATTGCTCAATTGTTTTCGGTTTAATTTTTGCAGCAACGTACCGGACATCTTGGTAACCTTAATCTAAAATCTTGTAACGGGTCGCCTTGTCAACTAGTCGCCTTGTCAACTCGTTAACTGTTTAAAAGATGCAAATGGTTCCGGTTTCGTCTCACAAATTCATTTTGTTTATCAAACGCTCGGCTATAGCATATTCAAAGCCCCGCTGCAAAGCAAAATTCAGTAACTTTCCTCGTCTTTCGTAACTGCCTGATGCTTTGATTTCACGGACTTTTTTATGCAACAGTTCATCGAGTATTTTCTCGTACAAAGATACATCCATTTCGCCGAAAACCCCCTGCTGGATAGTATCGGGAATTTGCTTCATCCGCAGTGCCTGCCCTATTTTGACTTTTCCCCATTTGTTGAACCGTAATTTATCGTTGACAAATGCCCGGCAAAAGCGCTCATTATCAATATATTTTTGTTCGACAAGATACGAAACGATTTTCACTTTCTGACCGGCATCCGCGCCCCAGGTCTGGAGCTTGATCTCGACATCGGCAGTGCACGTTTCCTGCTTCGAACAATAAGCAGCCGCTTTTTTCAATAAAAAATCATACGCAATTTCCATATCTCGGTATCGGTCATTATCAATTTTTCACCGCCTTTATCATCCGGGCATTGCCAAACAGATCGGTACGCAGCTCTACAAATCCGAACCCCATCTGTCGGAACAGCACGACAGTTTCTTTTCCCTTTTCCCGGTTTATTTCGACATAAAGAGCACCTTCATGTTTCAGTGAGGCAAGTGCCTTTTTACCAATCGCTTCGTAAAACAACAACGGATCGGCATCGGGCACAAACAGGGCAATCGAAGGCTCATAATCCAATACATTTGGTTGCATAGACAACTTTTCGCTTTCGAGTACGTAGGGAGGATTGCTCACGATCACATCAAGCGTATCAAGAGGGTCGATCCATTTGTCAGACAAGGCATCGGCCCGAAAAAAGCGGACATTCGTTTCATTCAGGCGGCTGTTTTCGCGAGCCAGAGAGAGAGCCTCTTCCGATATGTCGTAGGCCGATAGCGTGGCATCGGGCAGGTTCTTTGCCAACGCGATGGCAATGCACCCGCTTCCGGTACAAACGTCTGCGATACGGCAGGGAATATCTTTCCAGTCATTAACAACCCACTCTACCAGCTCTTCCGTTTCGGGGCGGGGAATCAACACGCGACTGTCAACCTTCATGTTGAGACCAAAGAATTCGGTCTCGCCAAGCACGTATTGCAATGGTTCGTGGTTTTTGAGGCGAGCTACTTGCTGCGCAATAATTTGCTCCTGTTCTGGAGTAAAAATCAGCGAATTGTCCGAAAGCAGCTGAGCCCGCGACAAACCGGTAACGTGTTCGCACAGAGTTATGGCAACGGCACGCGCTTCGTTTGCCGGCAAAACGGAACTCAAATCTCCGATTATATTTTTAATACGGTTCATTTTAAATAAATCAGTAGGTAACGCAAATTTAAGAAAAAAACCGGTTCGTGTTGCCAATCCATTTTTTTAAGATGCCGTCAACCCATTTTTTGTTACCTTTGCACTCCAAATTTAAAACACAGATGATGGATAGATTACGGTTTATCAGTTTTGCAAGTGGAAGCAACGGAAACTGCTTCTTTGTAGGCAATGCTTCGCAAGGAATACTGATAGATGCCGGAATCGGCATCCGCACCATGAAGAAGCGGTTGAAAGAGATCGGAATGGATTTCTCGGATATCTTAGGCGTTTTTATCACCCACGACCACTTCGATCATATTAAATCTGTTAAACCGTTGGTGGAGAAAATGTTGGTACCAATATACGGCACCAAAGAGACGCTCTCTTCGATTGCGCAATTGCAACAAATGGGGGAGCAGTTTCAGGCCGGGCAACGTGAGATCCGAAAAGAGGAACCGGTGGTTATCGGTGATTGGCGGGTAACGGCTTTTGAGGTTTCGCACGATGGAACGGACAATGTAGGCTACTGTGTCGAGTATAAGGACAAGGTATTTACACTGGCTACCGACCTGGGATATGTTTGTGAAAATTCGGCACGCTATATCGCTGAGGCCAACTACCTGGTTCTCGAGGCCAACTACGATGAAGAGATGCTGGCAAACGGACCCTATCCGTATATGCTGCAAGAGCGTATTCGTAGCAACACCGGACACCTGAGCAACAGCGATGCCGGTCGTTTTCTGGCTGATAATTATTCGGAAAAACTGGAATACATCTATCTTTGCCACCTGAGCCATTCGAACAATTTGCCGGAGTTGGCCTATTGCACGGTAAGCGAACTGTTGTCCGACAAGGGTATTATTATCGGGAAAGATGTTGAACTGGTCACCCTCGAACGGACATCCCCGTCCAAACTGTACGTTTTCGACTGACGAATTTACTTCAATAACTCCTCGAGTTTGGCCACCATCGCCTTAAATTCGGTTTCGTTGTAGAGCCGTGTCATAAAAACAATTCTTCCCTCTTTATCGATGATGACGTTGCGGGTAACCCCGGCTTCTTTATCGGCATATAGCTGAAAATGAGCTGCTCCCGGATCGAGAGCCATCGGGTAGGTAATCCCCGTAGTTAGGACGAAATTTTTTGCCACATCGAGCGGTTCGTCGCGGTCGATGGCATAGAGCGCAAACGAAGGATTCGATTTCCAGCGTTGCCAGATATCGCGTTCGATAAAAGGCATCTCCTTACGGCAAACGCTGCACCAACTTGCCGTAAACTGAAGCATCACCACTTTTCCGCGCAACGACCACAGATTGACGGTACGCCCGTCGGTGAGCGTCATGGTGAAACCGGGCGCTGTTTGACCAAGTTTGACAATATAGCCTCTGTCGGAAGATTCTTGAGAAACACTGGATGATGATTGAGAAAATGCGAGACTACTGTTCGCGAGAAACAGGAATAAAGCGGAATAAAATAATTTCATGTTTACTTATTGTTTGGAGATAGATTCCATCCATGTGATTATTGATTGTGCACTTGCACTGACATTTTCACAACTATAATCACCGGCCTGTTTTAATACAACTTTTTTATACTTACCTTTCGTGGAATCATAATAATAGCAGATGTATGACACAGTGCCGCCATCGTATCTCACCCATCCATTATCCGCTATTTTACCGGAAAGCGCAGAAGGAATTAACGATCTGTAATGCGACAGAGTTGCTAAGGGAATAGTCCGGATAGTTGAATCGCAATGTAAAATATTGTTAGACAAAGCATCCTGAGTTACATATCCATTGTCTTCATCTGAATTCCATGTTTTCGGATTATGATACGACAACACCCTGCCATCCTGATCAATCAACCAACCCTGATGTACATATCCCCAGGCATAGTTAGTGTAGGACAGTTCAAAATAAACTTTTTTATTGTACTGATCGTTGGAGTTGCACCCCACTAAAACCAGCATAGACAGTAATAAAAGGTAAAGTTTTCTCATATGGCATTCCTGTTTTTGGATATAGATGCAAAAACCATTCAAAACGATGCATTTCATTACCTACGAAGGGTTGATAATGTGAGAATTATATAAATAGAACTCTCATTTCACCCTATGAGTAAAAAACGCTAACTTTGCAAAGTTATTAAAACGTTTTTGATTGACCAGTAGATGATTGAAATTATTCCTGCCATCGACATCATTGAGGGCAAATGTGTCCGACTCTCTCAGGGCGATTACCAGCAAAAAAAAGTATATAACGAGCAACCTCTTGAGGTGGCAAAGGAGTTTGCCGATGCCGGTATCCGTCGTTTGCATGTGGTCGATCTCGATGGTGCCAAGGCGCAACACATTGTCAATCATAAAGTACTGGAAACCATTGCTACGCATACCGATTTGGTGATCGATTTCGGAGGTGGACTCAAAAGCGACGATGACCTGCGCATTGCCTTTGAGTGCGGAGCGGCCATGGTAACCGGCGGTAGTATCGCCGTGAAACAGCCGGAGGTTTTTTCGCACTGGATCGAACGTTACGGTGCGGAGCGAATTATTCTGGGCGCCGACGTGCACAACGAAAAAATTGCCGTAAGCGGCTGGCTCGAAACAACCGACAACGACCTGATGCCGTTTATCGAAGGCTATTGCAAGCAGGGAATCCAAAAAGTGTTGTGTACCGACATTGCCAAAGACGGCATGTTGACGGGAACTTCGGTCGATCTTTACAAAAAAATAATGGCGCATTTCCCGGCTTTGCAACTGATTGCAAGTGGCGGCGTGAGCGACATCGCCGACATCGAAGCCCTCGACGAAGCGGGAATCCCGTCGGTGGTGTTCGGCAAGGCCATTTACGAAGGGCGCATAAGATTATCAGAATTACAACGATTTATATAAAAGAGAGATTCATTTCTCTTTCAAACAACGATTATGAAACGAATCCTGTTTTACGGGATAGTTCCATACTTCCTTAGACGAAAAAATTATTATAGTATGAAATTAGATTTCGCGAAAGGCAACGGCATGATTCCTGCTATTATTCAGGATGCCGTAACCAATAAGGTGCTCATGTTGGGATACATGAACGAAGAGGCTTACGAAAAAACCGTGACTACCAAACAGGTTACATTTTTCAGCCGTACCAAAAACCGTCTGTGGACAAAAGGGGAGGAGAGCGGCAATTTTCTGAATGTCGTTTCGATGGCTCCCGATTGCGATAACGATACCCTGCTCATCAAAGTGCATCCGGTAGGGCCGGTTTGTCACACCGGCGACGATACCTGCTGGGGAGAAACCAACCGTAACGACATCCAGTTTCTCGCTTATTTGCAGGACTTTATCGATAAACGCAAAAAAGAGATGCCCGAAGGTTCGTACACCACTTCGCTGTTCAACAAAGGCATCAACCGCATGGCTCAAAAGGTGGGCGAAGAGGCCGTCGAGACTGTTATCGAAGCCACCAACGGCACAGATGACCGCCTGATTTACGAAGCTTCCGACCTGATTTATCACCTCATCGTGCTGCTGACATCGAAGGGATACCGCATCGAGGATTTAGCAAACGAGCTGAAAAAGAGACACAAAGAGTAATTTGCCAATTATTCGATGTGCCAATATGCCAATGAGGAAATTCAATTGGCACATTTGCATATTGAGCCATTAGCACATTGTATTATGAACTATTACAGCACCAACCACCAGTCGCCGATAGCTTCGTTGCAGGAGGCCGTTGTGAAAGGACTGGCTCCCGATAAAGGGCTTTACATGCCGGAGAAAATCAAGGCTTTGCCTGCCGGATTTTTCGAAACGATCGACCAACTCTCTTTTCAGGAAATTGCCTATCGCGTTGCCGATGCATTTTTCGGTGAAGATATCGAGGCCGATACGCTGAAGCAAATCGTTTACGATACGCTCAGTTTTGAAACTCCGGTTGTCAAGGTAGAAGAGAACATCTACAGTCTTGAACTTTTCCATGGTCCGACACTCGCCTTCAAAGACGTGGGCGGCCGCTTTATGGCTCGCTTGCTGGGATATTTCATCAAAAAACAAGGACAAACCGATGTCAACGTGTTGGTGGCAACTTCGGGCGATACCGGAAGCGCCGTTGCCAACGGGTTCCTCGGTGTGGAAGGAATTCATGTCTATGTTCTTTATCCCAAAGGGTTGGTGAGCGAAATTCAGGAGAAGCAATTCACTACGCTGGGAAAAAATATCACGGCTCTGGAAGTTGACGGCACGTTCGACGATTGCCAGCGCCTCGTAAAATCGGCCTTCATGGACGAAGAGTTGAATGCCAGACTGAACCTGACCTCCGCCAACTCCATCAACGTAGCGCGTTTTCTTCCACAGGCATTTTACTATTTCAACGCTTACGCCCAACTCAAAAAACAGGGCAAGGCCGACAATCTGGTGATTTGCGTGCCGAGCGGAAACTTTGGCAATATCACCGCCGGACTTTTCGGCAAACGAATGGGATTGCCCGTCAAACGCTTTATTGCAGCCAATAACCAGAACGACATCTTCTTACAATATCTCGAAACGGGGAAATATTCTCCCCGTCCTTCGGTAGCAACCATTGCCAATGCCATGGATGTGGGCGACCCCAGCAACTTTGCCCGCGTGCTCGACCTCTACGGCAATTCGCACGAAAAAATTTCGGCTGACATTTCGGGTTGTCGTTACCTCGACAAACAGATCAGTGCAACCGTCAAGAGCTGTTACCAATCGACCGGTTATCTGCTCGACCCGCACGGGGCTTGCGGTTATCAGGCGTTGAAAGAGTACTTGAAAGAGGGTGAAACCGGTCTGTTCCTCGAAACGGCTCATCCCGCAAAATTTGTCGTAACCGTCGAAGCAATCATTGGCGAAAAGGTTACAATTCCCGACAAGTTACAGCACTTTATGAAGGGAGAAAAACTCAGCATCGAACTTTCAAAAGAGTTTACCGACTTTAAAAATTTCTTATTGAAATAATTTTTGTCGTAACCATTCGTTTTACGTAGTAGGGATGAACTTATTCGGCCGAATAGTGAAAGATGATGGGAAAACGATACACATTGGTTATTGCCATATTTGGGCTGATGTTTTCTTCCGCTTACGGATTGAATGTCGACTCGCTGCTGAATCGATTCGCACGCCTGAACTTCTACGTTATTCCTACGCTTTCATATCAAACGGAGACAGGAAATCAATTTGGTCTTAACGGGGGATACTATTTTCGGTTTATCGATTCTACAAAAATCAGTAACTTTACTTTCAGCCAGACATTCACGCAAAAACAACAATATTCTGTCAGTCTATCTCCCCACCTCTATTTAGGCGGGGGAGGGAAATGGACTGTGTTTGGCAATATCTCCGTTCAAAATTTTCCGACCAGTTTTCTTGGAATCGGGAATAACCGAAGAAAATTATTGACGGCACCCATTGCATACACTTCGCGTAATTACTCGTTTTATTTTCAATTCCAACGCTTTATCGACAAGCATCTCAGTATGGGTCTTCATATTGCGCTCCGAAGTGAAAAGCCGGTAGTGGACGATAGTTTGAAATTCAAGGCGATGGGGGTTCATGTTGCCGGCTGGAAACCCTATTTTTTGCTGGGCGTCGGAGGTGTAGTCACGTACGATTCGCGCAACGATCTCTTTTATCCGACCAAAGGAATCCTCGGTAGCGCCAGTCTTGTCCATTACGATCCGCTTTGGGGAAGCACATACAATATTGTACAAATCAATCTGGATTTCCGGCAATATATTGCTTTGTATAAGCAGCATGTTTTTGCCTGGCAATTCGTCACTGACTGGCGACTTGGAAACGCAATTCCATTCCAAATGCTAACCACCATTGGTGGCAATCAACTCTTGCGGGGTATCCCCTGCGATCTTTTTCGCGATAATGTAATGGCTGCGTTACAGGGAGAATACCGGTTTCCTATTTATAAGATGCTGCGGGGAGCTCTTTTTGCCTCTTCGGGAGATGTGCTGAATAGCAACAATCTAATGATTAACCGGCTGAAAACATCTTACGGAGCCGGTATCCGGTTCAAAATAATACGGGGAAAAATAAACGTGAGCGGGCGCTGGGATATCACACACACGAATGTCGATAAAGGGTTCCAGTTCTTCCTGACTGCAATGGAGGCATTTTAATTCTTATCGAATCATTCCGTTAAATTTCACCCAATCAAATAGCCAGGGATCGCTCTTGCGGTCGGGAGCTATATCGCTGTGGCCTACAATATAGTTGATCGGATAACGGGTTTTGATGTCTCTTACCAGATCGGCCAACGATTGATATTGTAAGTCGGTAGGCGGGTCGGTGGGTGAGTTGAGGAGTTCGATGCCAATGGAACAGTTATTGAGCATTTTACGCCCGTTTTGCGGAAGAACGCTTTTCCCGGCATGATAAGCGACATCTTTCTCTGATACAAGACGATAGATTACTCCCTTTCGGTCAATCATATAGTGAGATGCCACTTTGTACTGCCTGAAAACAGCAATTGCATGTTCAACATTATACAGATCGCCTTCGGTACAATACGTTGAATGAATCACAATTACATCAATAGCTCTTGATAACTCCGTCTGATGACCGAATTTTATTTGGGATGTGTAGTCAACTATCTGAGGAGATGAGGCAAAAACGGCGGCGGCAAAAAGAGAAACGAAAAGGGAGCAAAATATTCTCATAATCATTCAAATAGAATGCAAAGGTAATCGTTTTACGAATGACAAAAAAATCGTAACTTTGCAATCCTGTTTTTAACACCGAATGTATTGGCTTTTGCCTGTTTACTTTCAAATCAGAAGCAATGTTGTTATTCTGACAGTATCGATTTTTGAGTTAGCAAATCAACGATTCAACATTTTACAATAATGGCACAACAAGAAGATGTTTTTAAAAAATTAGTAGCGCACTGTAAAGAGTACGGTTTTGTATTCCCTTCGAGCGAAATTTACGACGGACTTGCAGCCGTATACGATTACGGACAAAACGGCGTTGAACTGAAAAACAATATCAAGAAATATTGGTGGGACAGCATGGTGTTGCTCCACGAAAACGTAGTTGGTCTCGATGCTGCCATCTTTATGCACCCTACTACCTGGAAAGCTTCGGGTCACGTGGATGCTTTCAACGATCCGCTCATCGACAACAAAGATTCTAAAAAACGTTACCGTGCCGACGTTCTGATTGAAGATCTGTTGGCAAAATACGACGATAAAATTGAGAAAGAGGTGGAAAAAGCCGCCAAACGTTTCGGCGAATCATTCGACGCGGCTCTTTATCGTCAAACCAATCCGCGTGTTCTGGAACACCAGGCAAAACGTGACGAAATTCACAATCGTTTTGTAAAAGCGTTGAATGATAGCGACCTGGCAGAATTGAAACAAATTATCGTCGACTATGATGTGGTTTGTCCTATCAGTGGAACCAAAAACTGGACCGATGTTCGCCAGTTCAATTTGATGTTCTCTACCGAAATGGGTTCTACTGCCGACGGCTCGATGAAAATTTATCTCCGCCCCGAAACGGCTCAGGGTATTTTTGTGAACTACCTCAACGTACAGAAAACCGGCCGTATGAAGATTCCTTTCGGTATCGCTCAGATCGGTAAAGCGTTCCGTAACGAAATCGTTGCCCGTCAGTTCATCTTCCGTATGCGCGAATTTGAGCAGATGGAGATGCAGTTCTTCGTACGCCCTGGCACCGAAATGGAGTGGTTCAAAAAGTGGAAGGAAACCCGTCTGAAATGGCATAAAGCGCTCGGTCTGGGCGACCAAAAATACCGTTTCCACGATCACGATAAACTGGCTCACTATGCCAATGCCGCTACCGATATCGAATTCGAGATGCCGTTCGGCTTTAAGGAGGTTGAAGGAATTCACTCCCGTACTAATTTCGACCTGAGCAGCCACGAAAAATATTCGGGTAAAAGCATCAAATATTTCGATCCCGAACTCAACGAATCGTACACTCCGTACGTTATCGAAACCTCCATCGGTGTTGACCGTACGTTCCTCTCTATCATGGCAGCTTCGTATACCGAAGAGCAGCTTGAAAACGGAGAGAGCCGCGTAGTGCTGAAACTTCCGGCAGTGTTGGCTCCGATCAAACTGGCCGTTATGCCATTGGTGAAAAAAGACGGACTGCCCGAGAAAGCCCGCGAAATAATGAACAGTCTGAAGTTCGACTTCAAATGTCAGTACGACGAAAAAGACTCTATCGGGAAACGCTACCGTCGTCAGGATGCCATTGGAACTCCTTTCTGCGTGACAGTAGATCATGATTCACTAACCGATAACACCGTAACCATTCGTTACCGCGACACCATGCAACAGGAACGTGTTTCGGTGGAAAAACTGCATGAAATAATCGGACAGAAAGTTTCGATGAAGGAGCTATTCAAGAAGATTATAGAATAAAATCGCGCTAAATCGAACACAATAAAAAGGAGATTCTCTTATTTTCATAGAGATTCTCCTTTCTGTTTTAAACCGGTTCTGTTCGTTGTGGTAAAATATTGATTAACAAATTAGAGGTTGAAATCATCTTGACTTTTCGTTATTTACTCAATTTTGTGTCAAGCAGAAATAAAGTGTCGTGCCTACGGTACTTTTATTCCCCCCAGAAACATGTCTTGCTATAAACCGGTCGTCCCGATGGGACTTAAAATGCCATAGGCATGACAGGTTTATAGAAAATAGAGAACAAATCAAGCTAA
>CAZFTY010000039.1:0-10596 GCA_964521835.1 uncultured Microbacter sp. | reverse complement strand
GACAGCGCCTCCGAAGTTGCCGCCTGAGTTTGTCCCTTCTACGTCGGTGGTAAAGCACTGGTTTTTGTCCGGAGTAATAACAATTATGCAATCGAGTTGGTTGTCAGGTCGTTCGCGAAAAACCACATTGACGTATTTTACCGGAGGCAGCGCGTTGAGCGCGGCGTAAGTCTCTTCCACCATCTTATCGTTATAATAGGCATTCGGAAAGATAAATGTGTTGGATATTAATGATTTACCAGATATGACCAGTTTGTTGTTGAATAAAAAACGATAGCCGTTGTACCATAAAGAATCCATTTTTTCTCGATTTTCGCGCGGAACTCCTGCGGCATAAGCCTGTGTACGTTCGGTTGTTGTCATCAAAAAAGTAATATTGCTAATTCTTTTCCGACTAAGGACTCGGTTAGCAATCGAATCGTTTCCGCTTATTTCCGGACGAACTTTGAGAATCACATTGGCTTTCAGGTTGTCGTTTGTAGTATCGACCTGAAAACGAAAACTCTCCTTTGTCAGATTGTAAAAGCCGCGTTGTTTGAGAAGCGCTGTAAGGTCGGTTCTCTCTTTGTCAAGCGAATTGATGTCGAAATTCATGCCTGGCTTTATCGATGGAATATACGGATCTTTGGGCGTATTGAGCGCTCTTAAGAGAGTATCGTTGGAAATACCTATTTTGAAAGAGCTGATTTTATACGGCTCCCCCGTTGTGATACGGTAAGTGAGGTTGATTTTTTTCTTGTGTGTTTCGGTCGTAGCTTCAACCGTAGCTTTTGCAAAACCACGGTTTATCAGCTCTTTGTTCAGCTCAGTGCGCGACAGCTCGGTTTCCGATTCATCATAAATCACCGGTTTTTCGCCCACTTTCTTGTGGGTTAGATTGTACACACCTAACTGTAGTTTGAACACCCCGAATACTTTTTGGTTGGGTGTTTGGCGGATATAGGGCTTTAAAGTCTCTTTGTTGACGCTTTTGTTGTCGGATATTATTTTAATTTTGTTGAGCAAATACTGGCCGTCGGGGACATATTTCGTGCTGCTGCAACCGACTACCAGTAGCGCCAAGATAATTGTATATAACCACTGACATTTCATTCGTATCAAAATAAAGACGTTACTTCCTAAATAACAAGGATAAAGGGTTAATTTGTCAATGGGATTTTTCCCATTGACAAAATTAGCAAAAATATATCGTTCCGTATATTTTAGTACCGTTTTACAAGTTCTGCTCCTTTGAAGTAGTGCAAAAGAATCCGGTCGTAGGCATATCCTTTGGCACTCATCACGGCAGCTCCTATCTGGCAAAGACCTACGCCGTGTCCCCATCCGGCACCGGTAAGGGTAAAGCTTTCCGGAACGCCATTGACCTCTGCACCTTTATCTACCACGAAAGCGGAACTGTAGAGGTGTGATGTTGAAAGGGTTTTGCGTATTTCGAGCTCTTTCCCGATGGTCATGGTACGTTTGGTACCTGCTATTTTCAGGCGGATCAGACGGCCCGAGGTTCCTCTTTCAACCGGGACGAGGTCGATAATGTTATCGAAGTCGATGCCCGATCGTTTGGCAATCAGTGCCGACAGCTCCTGTTGGGTGTAAGTTACATGCCAACGGTAAAAATCCATCGTCTCCTGATCGTAGTCGTTCAAAACTTGCGACAGAATCTCTTTGTCGTGCGTGTTGCAAAAAGCAGGCGGATCGGTACGTATCCACTTTTCTGCAGTTGCTTCATCCGTCAAATCTTCAAAGTCGGACTCTTCGGGAGTATCGCGAAGTACCGTCAAATAATCGTGAACGACCGGTTCCCAGCAATTCTCGAATGTTTCGGTTACTCCTCCGCACGACTTGGAAAAACGTGCATCGCAAATTTTACCGTCATATTCCAACACAGTGCCCCGTGTCGCTTCTATGGCAACGGCTACTGCGTCGTTCTGACGGATAATGCCCTGATAGCGCTGACAATGGTCGTCGGCGCACACGTCGAAGCGGGTGTGATCTTCGCGGTCGTACCAGCGAATCAACTCATCATCGGTTTTAAAGGTCGACTGGTAGTGTGCTGCCGTTCCCAGATCTTTGTTCTTTTCGATTTGGGCCAGCAACCAGCTTCGGGAAATAACCGCATGTGCCTTCAGCAATTCGGGCGAGCTGGTAGCGCTCATTTCCGACGAAATCACACTGGTAAGGTACGATTCCACTCCGATTTGATTGATGGCAGTCAGCTTCCCGTCTTCGACGATGAGCTTCAACCCTCCTTTAAACTGTTGATTTTCTTTTCGTTCCCAGTGGAAATTGATGCCAATCACCACATCTTTCAACTCCACACAGTCGGTCTCGTAGTTTGTAGGTTCGAAAACCATTTCGTCAACCAGTTGTCCTTCAAAGAGAATTCGTCCTTCAGAAAAGGAGGCTGAGTGCAGTCCGGTGATAGCTGCACCGGTTGATACGCAGCGATATTCTCCCCGAAATTCAAAGCGGATGACTTTTTCAAACAAGATGCCGACATTCACTATTGGCTCTTTCATAGGTAGAAATAAATAAAAAATTATAGAGGCAAAGATAACCATTTTTACGACCTGAGCATGAGTCTGGCAGAAGAAAACAGATCGGGTTGTTTTGTCTGTTTGTGATAGGAATTTTATCTGGGCTGTATGACAAAAAGAGAAGAAAATGTATTTTTCACGAAAAAAATGACGTTTTTTTGTGCTGTTTTGCGAAAAAAATGATCGTTTTATGGCGTATTACAGAGCAAAAAGTATGATTTTTGTTCCTTCTGACAAAATATTTGTTGAAATAGTGTAATCCTGAATCCCTTATAAATAAAGCAAAAAGACATTGTTGTAAAAGATATGATTGCAAAATGACATGAAAAAACAGAAAAAACTATCATAATGTTTTGCGTATTTAAAAATCATCTTTATTTTTGCATTGTAAATAATCCGGAAAGGATATCAATAATCTATTCTGGCCATAAATTAAAACGGAAATGGCAAAAGTTATTTTTTCAGGTAAGAAGATTGAAAAGCAAAATTGATTGTGTAGTAAAATTGACAGAACGTGTAGCTTGATAGTGGAGATGAATTGAGAGGAGAGGAAGATACAAATGAAATTTGATGCGGCCGGATGTAAGGATCCACACCGGTTTGAGTTTGAAAAGTATTTTGAATCGTCAGGCAAATGAAATGTAGACTCATAAGTATTAATTCTTCAAAACAAAATTGCATTATGAAAGTATCTTACAAAACAATGGCAAAATGCCTTTTGAGTGCAGTGTTGGCAACCGTAGCAGTATCTGCCTCTGCTCAGGATTCTAAAGGTGGAAGTTTCAGTGTGGGGGCTGATCTGGTTAGCTCTTATGTTTGGCGTGGTGTGGCTCAGGAAGGTTCCCGCGGAGGATCGCCTAATATCCAGCCTACCGTTTCATACACAAATGGTGCTTTCAGTATCGGAGCCTGGGGCTCGTATGCATTTTCAGGAAATGTGAAGGAGGTCGACTTGTACGCCACGTTATCTTTGCCGAGCGCATTCTCGTTTACTGTTACAGACTATAACTGGAACAATGGTAACGACGGTAGCGGTCCCCGTTATTTCAATTATAAAAAGGATGAGACCGGACATGTTTTTGAAGGTACCCTGGCTTACGGAGGCTCTAAATCGTTTCCTCTGTCGGTAGCATGGAATACCATATTTGCCGGCGCCGATAAAAAAGCTAACGGTAATAATGCCTTCTCCACCTATGTAGAACTGGGATATCCGGTTGCTGCCAATGTAAAAGCATTCCTTGGTGCTTCACTTTTTGATAGCCCGGGCATCTATGGCAATGCAGGTTTTTCGGTAATCAATCTCGGACTTAAAGTATCGAAAGAGATCAAATTCTCCGACTCTTTCAGCCTTCCGGTTTATGGCATTATCGGTGCCAATCCTCAGTCGGAAAAGGCTTTCTTTGTAGCAGGTATTACCTTGTAATCAAAAATATTGCCGGAACCTGATGCTAATCGGGTTTCGGCTACAAAACCAAATTTTTAATTTTTGAACGTATGAAAAAAATTGAAGCAGTTATCCGGAAGTCAAGATTTGACGATGTAAAGCAAGCATTGTATGATGCCGGGATTGAATGGTTCTCTTACTGGGATATTACCGGTTTGGGAAAATCTACCGAAGAACAGATCGTGAGAGGTCAGGTTTTTCAGTCGAGCTACATCCAACGTCGAATGTTATCGATTGTTGTACGTGACCAAAATGTAGAGAAAACTGTCAATGCAATTGTAAATTCAGGTCGTACCGGCGAAATGGGAGATGGTAAAATCTTTGTTTCCGACATCGAAGCAACTTATCGTATCCGGACAGGAGAAAGCGGTCCCGAAGCATTGTATAACAAAGAAAACGGACACTAAATAAAGTAAGAAGCCGACAGGAAGGGGAGACCTTCTCGTTGGGTTTACATAATATAAAAATTAAAAATATCACAGCATGAAAAAGATAATTCTATCGCTGACAGCTTTTTTGACGTTGTTTAGTTTTCCTGCCTTAGCACAAGGTGCTGCAGCAGTTGCTGCTCCGAAGGTGGATTCGGGAGATACTGCCTGGCTTATCGTAGCCACCGCGTTGGTAATGTTAATGACTATTCCGGGCCTTGCTCTTTTCTACGGAGGGTTGGTTCGTCGTAAAAATATATTGAGTGTATTGATGCAGTGTTTCATTATTACTGCCGTAATCAGTATTGAATGGGTTGTGGTTGGATATAGTTGGGCCTTCGGTAGTTCCAAAGGAGCTTTGGCTCCTTTTATCGGAGGCTTCGACTGGTCATTCCTTCATGGAATCAAAGTCAGCGACCTTAGCCCCTATTTTATTTCTCATTCACAACCTACAGGTAAGATGATTCTGGATGCTACCGGGAAATCGGTGCCTGAAATGACCGGTACTATCCCTCATTTGGTATTCATCATGTTCCAGTGTATGTTTGCCGTGATTACTCCGGCGCTGATTATCGGTGCTTTTGCCGAACGTATCAAATTCAAAGGTTTCCTTGTATTTACTCTGCTTTGGGCTTTGTTCGTTTACAATCCTGTTGCTCACTGGGTTTGGTCGGCCGATGGTTGGTTGTTCAAATTAGGTGCTTTGGATTTTGCCGGTGGAACTGTTGTTCACATCAATGCTGGTATTGCTGCCCTGGTTACTGCCTTAATGCTGGGTCGTCGTCGCGACTATCAGGGTCACGCGCTTCCTCCTCACAATATTCCTTTCGTTGCGATCGGAGCTGCTCTGCTTTGGTTCGGATGGTTTGGGTTCAATGCAGGTAGCGGACTGGCTGCCGACGGTCTTGCCGGTAGCGCATTTTTGGTAACTAACCTTGCAACTGCTACTGCTGCTTTTGTGTGGGCTATTTTGGATTGGTTCGTCGGTAAAAAACCGACTGTGGTTGGAATCTGCACAGGCGCAGTTGCCGGTTTGGTTGCTATTACTCCGGCTGCCGGGTTTGTTGATGTAACAGGTGCTTTTGCAATCGGTATCGCCGTTGCTCTTATTTGCTACTTTATGGTTGCTTACGTAAAACCGAAACTCGGATATGACGATGCTCTCGATGCATTCGGTGTTCATGGTATCGGTGGTATCATCGGTGCTCTGTTTACAGGTTTGTTTGCAACTCCGTTCATTCAGTCGGCATATAGCGGCGCTTTCTACGGCAATCCTCATCAGTTCCTTATCCAGTTGGTTGCAGTAGGTTCTACCCTGCTTTATACGGCTATCGGTACCTTTATCCTGTTCAAAATCGTTCAGGTTACAATCGGTATTCGTGCAACTGAAAAAGAAGAAGCTATCGGTTTGGACGAAACACAACACGCAGAAACAGGTTATACCTATTTCGACTGATAATAAAAGCGTTTACAAAATCTTTTCTCCGGCAGAGCGTCGGGGCAGAGGATCTCAAAGGCACTTCATCCCGGATGGAGTGCCTTTTTGTTGTGTACAATCCCTTCCTTTGTCGGCCATTTGTGTTTGATTTTGTTGTTACGATTCATTTTATGTATACAAACCGTATATCTAAAACTAATGGCTGATTGTATAGCCTTATTTAGCAAAAACGATAATGTTTTGTAATGTGGAGATGACAAATCCGGAAAAAAGATGCTATCTTTGTCGTTCAAAATTTTTGATGTGGAAGCGCTTTTCAGAACCCATAAGTACTTGGTGGAACATGTAGAATCGCCCGTACAACGTCAGTTGATGGACGAGATTGACTGGAATCATCGCCTGATAGGTGTCAAAGGGAGCCGGGGAGTGGGGAAAACCACTTTTTTGCTCGAGTATGCCAAGCAGCGTTTTGGAGCCGACGATCGTTCCTGTCTCTATATCAATCTCAACAACTTCTACTTTACTACCTGTTCATTATACGATTTTGCCGATGAGTTTTGTAAAGTCGGAGGGCGTACGCTGTTGATCGATCAGGTGTTCAAGTTGCCCAACTGGTCGGAGGATCTGCGGGAGTGTTATGATAGAATACCGGATCTCAATATCGTATTCTCCGGTTCGTCGGTAATGCGACTGAAGGAAGAGAATCCGTTGTTGCGCGACTGTGTAAAGTCGTACAATCTGAGAGGTCTTTCTTTTCGTGAATATCTTAACCTGATGGCAGATACTCATTTTCAGTCGTATACGCTTGATGACATCTTGAAGAATCATGTCGAAATAGCGGCCGAAATTGTGGATAAAGTAAAACCGCTGGCCTATTTTCAGAACTATCTGCATCACGGTTTTGCTCCGTTTTTTCTTGAAAAGCGAAACTTTTCGGAGAATCTGTTGAAAACGATGAATATGATGCTTGAGGTGGATGTTTTGTTTATCAAACAGATAGAACTCAAATATCTGCCCAAGATTCGTAAGTTGCTTTACCTGATAGCCAGTACGGCTCCCTGTGTGCCCAATGTGAGTCAGCTCAGTACTGAAATTAATATATCGCGCGCTACGGTAATGAACTATATTAAATACCTGAGCGAAGCCCGTTTGTTCAACCTGTTGTATGCCGAGGGAGATGAATTTCCTAAAAAACCGGCAATGGTTTACATGCAGAATACCAATCTGATGCACGCCATAACACCGGGAAATGTCGACCTGCAGGCACAGCGCGAAACGTTCTTTTATAATGTGTTGTACAAAGATCATAAACTAAACAAAGGTAACCGCGATGCCCAGTTTCTGGTCGATCACTCATTTCAGTTTGTTATTGCCGACAGCGATAATAAAATGAAGATTAAGCCCGATTACTACTATGCAGTCGATAAGATTGAAGTGGGATCGAAGAAGGTGATTCCTTTGTGGCTGTTCGGATTTTTGTACTGATCGCTTTGTCCTTTTGCGGATGGAGTGATTCGTTCGTTTGTTAGTGAAGACGAACCTTTTGTTGACCTTAGAACACTATACCGGACCATATTTTTATATTAAACTCAATCACATTCATATCTAATTAATTCACAATTATGGCAAAAGACAAGAAATTTTTGACTTGTGACGGTAATCAGGCCGCTGCCCACATCGCATACATGTTCAGCGAAGTGGCCGCTATCTACCCGATTACGCCATCGTCAACCATGGCCGAATATGTTGACGAATGGGCTGCCGCCGGCAGAAAAAACATTTTCGGTGAAACCGTATTAGTAGAAGAAATGCAATCGGAAGCAGGAGCTGCCGGTGCTGTTCACGGTTCGTTGCAAGCCGGTGCGCTTACAACCACCTTTACCGCATCTCAGGGTCTTCTGTTGATGATTCCGAATATGTACAAGATTGCCGGTGAATTTTTACCCTCTGTATTCCACGTTTCTGCTCGTACACTCGCTTCTCATGCACTTTGTATCTTTGGCGATCATCAGGATGTGATGGCTTGCCGTCAGACCGGTTTTGCCATGCTGTGCGAGGGCTCGGTACAGGAAGTGATGGATTTGTCCGGCGTATCTCATCTCGCCACACTCAAATCGCGCGTTCCTTTCATGAACTTCTTCGATGGTTTCCGTACTTCTCACGAAATACAAAAAATCGAAGCGTTGGCTAACGAGGATCTTGCTCCGTTAATTGACCAGAAGGCGTTGGCCGAATTCCGTTCTCGTGCTCTTAATCCAAGCACTCCGGTTGCCCGTGGTATGGCCGAAAACCCCGACCATTTCTTCCAGCACCGCGAATCGGCAAATAGCTTTTACGATGCAGTTCCTGCTATTGTGGAAGAGTACATGAACGAAATTTACAAAATCACAGGCCGCAAATACGGTTTGTTTGATTACTACGGTGCTCCCGATGCCGATCGCGTAATTATCGCGATGGGTTCCGTAACCGAAGCTATCCGTGAAACTATCGATCACCTGAATGCGAAAGGCGAAAAAGTGGGTTTGGTTGCCGTTCATCTCTACCGTCCGTTCTCTGCAAAACATTTCCTTGCTGCCGTTCCGAAAACAGCAAAACGTATCGCTGTATTGGATCGTACCAAAGAACCGGGCGCTACCGGCGAACCTTTGTACCTCGACGTAAAAGATTGCTTCTATGGCGCTGCTGATGCTCCGCTTGTTGTTGGCGGTCGCTACGGATTAGGCTCTAAAGATACCACCCCGGCTCAGATTTTGGCTGTTTACGACAACCTGGCGTTGCCGGAACCCAGAAATCAGTTCACTATTGGTATTGTCGACGACGTTACCTTCACTTCATTGCCTCAGGAAGAGGAAATTGCAATGGGTGGCGAAAGTTTGTTCGAAGCCAAATTTTACGGTTTGGGTGCCGACGGTACTGTAGGTGCAAACAAAAACTCGATCAAAATTATCGGTGACAACACCAACAAATATTGCCAGGCCTATTTTGCCTACGACTCTAAGAAATCGGGTGGTTTCACCTGTTCTCACCTTCGTTTCGGCAACGATCCTATCCGTTCTACCTATCTGGTAAATACGCCTAACTTCGTTGCATGCCACGTACAGGCTTACCTGCATTTGTACGATGTAACACGCGGTTTGCGTAAAAACGGAACCTTCCTGTTGAACACCATCTGGAACGGTGAAGAGCTGGCTAAGAACCTGCCTGCCAAAGTGAAGAAATACTTCGCGAAAAACAATATTTCCGTTTACTATATCAACGCTACCGAAATCGCTCAACAGATCGGTTTGGGTAACCGTACCAACACCATTCTGCAATCGGCATTCTTCCGTATCACCGGCGTTATTCCTGCTGATCTGGCGGTAGAACAGATGAAGAAATTTATCGTAAAATCGTATGGTAAGAAGGGTGAAGACGTTGTAAACAAAAACTATGCTGCGGTTGATCGTGGTGGCGAATACAAACAACTGGCTATTGATCCTGCCTGGGCTAATCTGTCTGATGACGCCGCTGCTGCAAATAACGATCCGGCCTTTATCAACGAAGTGGTTCGTCCGATCAACGCTCAGGATGGCGACTTGTTGCCTGTTTCTGCTTTCAAAGGCATCGAAGACGGTACATGGCATCAGGGAACATCCAAATACGAAAAACGTGGTGTTGCAGCTTTCGTTCCCGAATGGAACCCCGAAAACTGTATTCAGTGTAACAAATGTGCTTACGTTTGTCCTCACGCTTCTATTCGTCCGTTCGTGTTGGATGCCGAGGAACAGAAAGGTGCAAACTTCGCTTCTTTGAAAGCCAACGGTAAAGCATTCGAAGGTATGACTTTCCGTATTCAGGTCGATGTTCTCGACTGTATGGATTGTGGTAACTGTGTCGATGTTTGTCCGGGTAATCCGAAGAAAGGCAAAGCGTTGACAATGAAACACCTCGAAAGTCAGATGGGCGAAGTTGCCAACTGGGATTATCTGACCAACAATGTAAAGAGCAAACAAGACCTTGTCGACATCAAAGCTAACGTGAAGAATTCGCAGTTCGCTACTCCGTTGTTCGAGTTCTCCGGTGCTTGCTCGGGTTGTGGTGAAACTCCGTACGTGAAGCTGGTTACTCAGTTGTATGGCGACCGCGAAATGGTTGCTAACGCTACCGGTTGTTCTTCAATCTACTCCGGTTCTGTTCCTTCAACTCCTTACACAACCAACGCAAAAGGTCAGGGTCCGGCTTGGGCTAACTCTCTGTTTGAAGACTTCTGCGAATTCGGTTTGGGTATGGAACTGGCCAACATGAAGATGCGTGAACGTCTCACTCAGTTGATGACCGAAGCAATCGCCTCGGAAGCAACTCCTGCCGAAACTAAAGCGCTGTTCCAGGAATGGATCGACAACAAACTGGATGCTGAAAAAACCAAAGTATTGGCCGAACAGATCGTTCCGGTTGTTGAAGCTGCAAAAGACAAATGCGATACCTGCGAGCAAATTTTTGAATTGAAGAACTTCCTCGTAAAACGCAGCCAGTGGATCATTGGTGGCGATGGTGCTTCTTACGATATCGGCTACGGCGGTCTCGACCACGTAATCTCTACCGGTAAAGATGTAAACATCCTCGTTTTGGATACCGAAGTTTATTCAAATACCGGTGGTCAGTCTTCAAAAGCAACTCCTGTAGGCGCTATCGCTAAATTTGCCGCATCGGGTAAACGTGTACGCAAAAAAGACCTCGGTCTGATGGCAACTACTTACGGTTACGTGTATGTAG
>CAZFTY010000038.1:0-10696 GCA_964521835.1 uncultured Microbacter sp. | reverse complement strand
ATCCAATTTCACCGCATAAGAATTGGTAAAAATCGAGACTTCAAAATTAAATGCATCAAACAACGTAAGCAATGAAAAATTAATGCCTTGTGCCCTAAAAAGAGATGATGAACCTCCAAAACGAGCAGCTATTTCTAATAAAACAAAGTTATTTTGGTTGTTCTCTTTTAGTTGAATAAACCATGCTCCTCGGAAAGTTAGTATATGGTTTATTTTCGATACGATTTCAAAGATTTCATTTTGTCTCTCATAGTATGGTTTTGTATTCACACTTATACCATTCATGATGCGAATACGTTCTCTTGCTCCCCAAAATAGTAAATTTCCATTTTTGTCCGTAAAACAATCAACGGTATATTCTTTCCCGGGTAAATATTCACAGATTATTGTATTAGCGGAATTGTTTATATAGACGGATAATTCTTCTTTCGTATTAATTTTTTTTACACCACGTGATCCATACCCTACATCTGGCTTTCCAAAAACAGGGAAAGTAATATTATCAAACGATTCAAAAATTTTAGGGGTTAAGACATGTCCCTTACAGAAAGAATATGTCTTGCTTTTTGACAAACAGACTGCAGTAGTTCCAACAGGTGATGTTATTACTTTACATCCTAAATAATCTTCCTGTTGTTTTAATAGTGTAATTACAGCATCCATGGCAGGATAAACAGCTGCTATATTTCTACTCTGTACTACTTCTTTTAACACCTGTATGAAATTATTATCAGAAATAAAAGGAAGATCACCAATATAATCCTCATAAATATACTTACCATGGTCTTCAATACTACTTGCTCCTATTAAATAAAAATGAGTAGAATGTTTTAGCGAGCGATGTATTTCCAGAGCAATCTCTGATCCGCATGGGAAAACCAAAACATTTTTTTTCATTTCTTACCTCCTCTATTTTTGATCACATTTACAATAAAATAAATGTCCTCATCTTCCATATTGACATAAATTGGTAAGCAAAGTATTTGTTGGGAAACTTTTGTCGCTATTGGAATATTATCTGGATTTGCTGAAATTAAATTCTTATATGGTTCGAAAGTACTGATCAATGGATAAAAATAGCGACGGGTAAAAATATTGTATTGCTGTAATTGGGAATATAGATCATCTCTGTTCATTCCATAGATAGTTTCATCAACTAAAATTGGGAAGTAGGAATAATTATGCGTCACTTTATCCATATCTGAAAGGAAGTGAATGCCTGAAATGGCATGTAACAAATTACGATAGCTGTTGGTAATGTATTTTCTTTTCTCTATAAAACTATCTATATATTTTAGTTGCAATAATCCATAAGCAGCTTGTATTTCATTTAACTTAGCATTAATACCCGGTTCTTCTACAACTAACTCACCTCGAAATCCAAAATTTTTCAGATTATCTATATGATGTTTCATTTCTTGGGAATGACAAATGATGGCACCACCTTCAATGGTGCTATACACTTTGGTCGCATGGAAACTTAACACCGATAAATCTCCATAGTTCAATATAGAAACTCCATTTTTTTTTACACCAAAAGCATGTGCTGCGTCATAGATTACTTTTAAATGATATTTATCCGCAATTTCTTGAATTTTTTCTACATGACAAGGATTACCGTATACATGTACCGGAAGAATAGCTGTTGTTTTCTCGTTGATGGCAGCTTCTATTTTTGATGGATCAAGATTGAAATAGTTTGGTTCAACATCTACAAATACTGGTGTGATTTTATTCCACCAAAGCGCATGTGTAGTAGCCACAAAACTGAAAGGGGTAGTGATTACTTCTCCTGTGATATTAAGCGCTTGTAGTGCGGAAATTAGCGCCAATGTCCCATTGGAGAATAGGGAAATATATTTTACGCCAAGATATTCAGCTAGCTCTTCTTCCAATTGCTGATGCAACGGCCCATTATTAGTTAGCCATCTGCTTTTCCATATCTTCTCCAAATAGGGAATGAATTCGTCTAACGGTGGCAAACAAGGCTGTGTAACGGTTATTGGTTTATCGTTCTGCATCATTTGTTTTTCTTTCTTCAAAATCAAAGATAGGTGTTATATCTCCGGGTTCTCTTCCCATCCATTCCCCTATAGCTAACTCACGATTTACTAGTGTAAAAGAGATAAGATCCGATTTAACAACAAATGCGGAGTTTTTATTCTGTACGACGAATAAATCTAATGAATAGGAACCCCAGTTAAAAAAATTAGCTGGTAACAAACAAGTTTGTTCATATTCGCCCCTTGTGTGTTGATAAGGAATACACCGTCCTCCGCCAGAACTTGAAAACAATCTTTCTCCCTGTTCGTTTTTATAATGGAAAGTCAAGTGGAATTCATTAAAATCTGATGTTAGGCGGTATTTAATATACAATTCAAGTTCATCATCAACTCGCATAATATTCTCATAATTGGTGCCTTTCTTGCGTATGCCGATTTCTAATAATTCAAAACTATTATTATTGATAGGTTTAGACCATTGTTTGTGATTTTCAATAACATTATCTCCTTTTAAATATGAACATACAATTGAATTTATTAAGCCTGATTTAATTATCTGCCCATTCTGCAATATAATGCCCATTTTGCATAAACTTTTCACTGCAGTCATATTATGACTCACAAACAACACTGTTCTTCCCTCTCCCTTTGATACATCCTGCATTTTGCCGATGGCTTTTTTCTGAAATTCAGCATCGCCTACGGCCAATACTTCATCTACAACCAAGATCTCTGGCTCTAAGAAGGCGGCTACAGCAAAACCAAGGCGTACGGTCATCCCCGAGGAGTACCGCTTTACGGGGGTGTCGATGTAGCGCTCGACCCCGGCAAAGTCTACAATCTCGTCGAACTTACGGTTGATGTCATTGCGGGTCATTCCCATAATGGCTCCGTTCATATAGATGTTTTCCCTTCCCGTCATCTCGGGATGAAAGCCGGTACCTACCTCCAGCAAAGAGGCAATTCGTCCTTTGGCTTTAATAGTTCCGGTTGTAGGGGTAGTTACCTTGGAGAGAATTTTTAAAAGGGAACTCTTGCCGGCGCCGTTTTTGCCGATAATGCCTACCACATCACCCTGTTCCACCTCAAAGTTGATATCTTTCAGTGCCCAAACATATTCGCTGCCTCCTTTGTGGGCACGGTCGTTTACCTCTCCAATCTTCAGGTAGGGATCTTCCTTCCTCAATATATTCATTTGCCACCACCGATTTAGGTCGTGGGAGAGGGTGCGGGTAGAGACAAGACCTAAGCGGTATTGTTTGGATATATTGTCAAATTTTATTGCGGTACTCATTGTCCACAGAATTTATTTTGAATTTGTTATGTCCACTGATTACACGGATTATCACGAATGAGTCTGAATTTGTATAGTCCATTGATTTTATGATTTTCATTTTTTATAGATTAAATCCGTGTATATTCGTGTAATTAGCTTCGCTGATCTTTGATTCGTGGATGAATTAATAAATCATTCGTTTGAATTTTAGACTCGTTTCTCCGAAATTTACCAACAAGCCGAGCTTTAATTTTGTTGCCTTTAGATAGTTTAGTAGTTGCGCCTCATGCTCTGAAGTCAGAGAAGATAAAGCTTTGGTTTCGACGATTATTTTGTTATAACAGATAAAATCAGCTTGATAAAATTTGTTCAGGGTTAGATCTTTATAATTAATTGTTAATTTCTTTTCCTGTTCAAAAGGTATGTCTCGTAACTTGAACTCAATGGCTAATGCTTCCTGATAGACAGCTTCTAAAAAACCGCAGCCTAATTCGTTATGAACAGCAAAAAAAGCTCCGATGATGTCGTTTGTTTCTTTCTCGAATAGCATATGAATTGGTATTATCCCCTGATTAACGCAAAATGAGTCTGAATGTGTATGGTCCACTTGTTTTATGAATTCATTTATTTTACAGATTAAATCCGTGTATATTCATGTAATCCGTGGACAACATATCATTCGTGGACGGTTAAACTGTATCCATAAAGCTTCTCTGTACTTTATTGAATACGATGATGCCAATTGCCAGCAGCACTATCATAAAACCAAAACTATAGGCCAGCATTCCCCAACTGAAGATTCCGGTTCCCAATGTACCGTATTTGAATGTCTCTATAATGGAGGTAAGTGGATTGAGCCCCATAATCCATTGTCTTTTTGCTGACATTACACTGAGTGGATAGATGACCGGTGTGGCATACATCCAGAGTTGAACGATAAAGCTAAAGAGTAACGTCAGATCCCGGTATTTTGTCGTTAACGAAGAGATCAGAATGCCGAACCCGAGGGATAAGCCCGCCAGCATTACCACCAGTAAGGGAAATAGCAAAATATAGATATTGGGATGGATGTGTACCCCGCTAAACACATAAAAAAGATATACTGCCAAGAAAAGAATTAACTGTATTGCCATGCGAATAAGACTGGAAGTTACAGTTGCCATAGGCACTACAAGCCTCGGAAAATAGACCTTTCCAAAAATATCAGCGTTGGTGGTAAAGGTGGATGAGGTGCGGTTGAGACATTCCGAAAAATAGTTCCACATGCAGATGCCCGCCAGATAGAAGAGTGGCTGGGGAAGTCCGTCGGTAGAGATACCAGCAATGCCGCCAAATACAATCATATACATGATGGTAGTCATGGCTGGCTGAATAAAGAACCAGGTTGGTCCTAAAATAGTTTGCTTGTAGGATGTTATGATATCGCGCTTGACATACATTCGCCAGAGATCGCGGTAGCGCCAAATCTCCTTGAAGTCGATGTCGAGTAAATGTCCCTTGGGCTTAATGACGGTTGTCCATTCCTGTTGTATATCCTCCATCCGAATCGAAACTCTTTATGTAAAAAATCGTTGATTGAAATGCAAATATACGAAATGATATGAATTTTGTCACCTTTCGGATAGGGAAAAGGACGATTGTTGTGCGAAACAATTTAAATTTCGGTGGATTCTAATTCATCCTTTTGTATCAACGTATTTTCCCATTTTTCCATTTCTGCGGCTAATTGCTGTTTCATCCGGTCGTATTCGGTAAAAATATCCGGAGTAGGATTGTCGCTCATGCTGATTTCGAGCAGGGCAAGTTCCTTTTCTAACTTGTCGATGAGCGCTTCCGACTCTTGTTGCTGGCGTTCCAGTTTCTTTATCTGGCGACTCAGCTCTTTGCGGGCGGCGTAATCTGCCTTATTGTCGGTTGCCGGCTTGGGAGTATTCTCTTTGACTACCGGAGCCGCTGTTTTGCGTTCCAGTTCCTGAAGATTTTCGATTTTTTTGCTTTGGAGGAAAGCATAGATTCCACCCAAATGCTCTTTTATCTTTTTATGACCGAATTCATATACTTTGGTTGCCAGCCCGTCGAGAAATTCGCGGTCGTGCGACACCACAATGACCGTGCCGTCGAAGGACTTAATCGCTTCTTTGAGCACATCTTTCGATTGCATATCGAGGTGGTTGGTGGGCTCATCGAGAATCAGCAGATTGACCGGCTCGAGCAGCAGGCGGATCATGGCTAAGCGGCTGCGTTCGCCTCCCGAAAGCACTTTTACTTTTTTGTCGGATGCCTCGCCTCCAAACATAAAGGCTCCCAGAATATCGCGTATTTTGGTACGGATGTCGCCAACAGCAACGTCGTCGATGGTCTGGAAAACGGTTCTGCTCTCGTCGAGTAGGGCGGCCTGGTTTTGTGCAAAGTAACCGATCTTGACATTGTGACCCAAACGGAGTGTACCGCGGTACTCTATCTCGTTCATGATGCATTTTACCAGCGTCGATTTTCCTTCTCCATTTTTGCCGACAAACGCCACCTTCTCGCCACGGTTGATAATGAGTCCGATATTGTCTAGCACCGTGTGATTGCCATATTGCTTGGTAAGTCCGTCAATTTCTACCGGAATAGTTCCGGAGCGGGGTGCCGGTGGAAATTTCAGGTTTAGTCGCGAATTATCGACATCTTCTACCTCGATGCGATCTAATCTTTCCAATTGTTTTATGCGCGATTGTACCTGTACGGCTTTGGTAGCTTTGTAGCGGAAACGTTCGATAAAATCTTCCGTGTCCTGAATCATTTTCTGCTGATTTTCAAAGGCGCGTTGCTGTTGCTCGAGTTGTTCTTTGCGCAGCCCGACATACTGCGTGTAGGGTACGCGGTAGTCGTGAATACGGCCCAACGAGAGTTCGATGGTGCGGTTGGAAACGGCATCGAGGAAAGCCCGGTCGTGCGAAACAAGAAGCACCGCATTGGCCTGAGTTGCCAGAAAAGTCTCCAACCATTGAATCGATTCGATATCAAGGTGGTTGGTCGGCTCATCGAGAAGTAAAATGTCGGGTCTGCGCAACAACAGCTTGGCCAGTTCGATACGCATGCGCCATCCTCCGCTGAATTCACCCACCGGACGATCGAAATCACTCCGTTCAAAGCCTAGTCCGATCAGCGTTTTTTCGGTTTCAGCCCTGAAATTGGTGCCTCCGAGTAGTTGCAACCGTTCGGTATCGTGTGTCATCCGCTCAATCAACTTGTTATATTCGGGCGAGTCGTAGTCGGTGCGGGTAGCTAACTGATTACTCATATCGTCGATGCCGGACTGAAGTTGTTGCAGTTCCGCAAAAGCCGTTTCGGCCTCCTCAATAACGGTGAGGTTGCCGCTGGGAAGAAGGTGCTGCGGAAGATATCCGACAGAGACATCGGAAGGAATGGCAACCTTTCCCGACGTGGGGTTTTGCTGGCCTGCAAATATCCGGAGCATGGTGGTTTTTCCGGCTCCGTTTTTGCCGACTAAAGCAATGCGGTCTTTCGGGTTGACAAGAAAAGAGATGGAATCGAAGAGCGTATGCCCGCCGAATTCGACCGTAAGTTGTTCTACAGAAATCATTTTTACACTGAAAATTTAAGGGTGCAAAGATACGAAAATTGGGCGAAGAGGCCGCGTCTCGACGTAATTCCGGTTGTTGAAAAAATCATTTGGAGGAATCAAATTGAAATCTTAACTTTGTCTGTTGCAAAAAAATACATTTAAATATTTTTGCAACAGAATTGGAACTTCCCATGACCAAGGGGCGTTTTTTGTAATTTGTTATTCATAAAATAATACACGTATGAAATTTGTAGCCTCCAGCACAGCATTGTTAAGCCATTTACAGGCTATCAGCCGCGTGATTAATAGTAAAAATACGCTGGCTATTCTTGATAATTTTTTATTCAAACTTGAAGGAAATACGTTGACACTGACGGCTTCCGATCTGGAAACTACGATGATTACTTCGATGGAAGTAGTTGATGTGGAAGGAGAGGGTAGTGTTGCCGTAACAGCCAAATTGTTGCTGGATACCCTGCGTGAGTTCTCGGAACAACCGTTGACATTCGATTTGGATGATGAAAATCTGGCGCTTGTCATCTCGTCCGATAACGGAACCTACAATTTTATCGGACAAAAAGGCGACGAATATCCCCGTATTCCTTCGCTTTCTGAAAGTACCAATACGTTTGCAATTGACGCATCTGTGTTGAATAACGGTATTCAAACCACCTTTTTTGCAACAGCCGACGACGAATTGCGTCCGGTGATGAATGGCATTTTCTTTGATATTACCACAGAACACACCACCATTGTGGCTACCGATGCTCATAAGTTGGTCCGTTTTCAGACAGAAGCACCTGAAGGCACCGAGGGTTTCTCTTTTATTCTGGCAAAGAAGGCAGCCAGCTTGCTGAAAAACATTTTGCCGAAAGAGACCGGTGATGTGGCTGTAAGTTTTGATGAAAAGAATATTTGCTTCAAATTGCAAAACTATACGTTGTTTGCCCGTCAAATCGAAGGGCGTTACCCCAATTATGCCGGCGTAATTCCGGTCAACAATCCGGTTCGTGTTATTGCCGACCGTGTTACTTTGTTGAATGCAGTGAAACGTGTTTCGGTATTCTCGAATCAGGGAACAAGTTTGGTGAAATTGCAGATTACGAACAATCAAATTCATATTTCGGCGCAGGATATCGACTTCTCTATCTCGGCAGAAGAGACTATCGCATGTCAGTTTGAAGGCGATAAGATCGAGATCGGATTCAAGTCCTCTTTCCTGATCGATATTTTGAATAACCTGTCGTCGACCGAAGTGACAATTGAATTGTCGGAACCTTCGCGTGCCGGCTTGTTCCTTCCGTTCGACCAGTCTGAAAGTGAAAATGTACTGATGCTTTTGATGCCGATGTTGCTCAACAGCTAATTAAAAGCGATTGATAAAAATAGTAAAACGAATGTGGCGCACTGGTGCCACATTTTGTTTTTTATGCAGAATTTAGAAATAGACGGATCGATGACAAAGCGTCCACAACAAATAGATATTGATGAGTATGACTACCTGCTGCCCGATGAACGTATTGCGAAATTTCCTCTGGCCGAAAGGGATGCGTCAAAATTATTAGTATATCAACAAGGCAATATCTCCGAATCGAAATTTCGGAATCTGGTGGAGTATTTGCCGGCAAAAACACTTTTGGTACGCAATAATACGCGGGTTGTTCAGGCCCGTGTTTTGTTTTTTAAAGAGACGGGCGCCCGTATCGAAGTCTTTTGCCTGGAGCCTCACAAACCGTTCGATTATACGCTGGCATTTCAACAGACCGAAAGCTGCGAATGGCTTTGCATGATCGGTAACCTGAAAAAGTGGAAAGAGGGTGTGTTGACCCGAGAGTTCCCGTCGGGCAATCAAACCGTGACATTGACGGCCGAAAGGGTATCTTCCCACGGATTGTCGCATATCGTTCGTTTCTCGTGGAATTCGACGGCATTGACCTTTGCCGATATTCTCGACCGGGTGGGTGAGTTGCCAATTCCGCCCTATTTGCACCGCGATACGGAAGAGTCGGATAAGGAGACTTATCAAACGGTTTACGCTAAAATAGAAGGCTCGGTGGCTGCCCCAACCGCCGGATTGCACTTTACAGAGGCTGTGCTTCGCGATCTGGAGCGGCATGGCGTCGGTTCGTTGGAGGTGACGTTGCATGTCGGAGCCGGTACATTTCAGCCGGTGAAATCCAAGGCTATCGGCGATCATCCAATGCATTCCGAAATTATTTCGGTACGGAAAACCGCCATAGAAGAGCTGCTTCGTAACTTAGGTTCTGTTATCGCTGTGGGAACCACTTCGGTGCGTACGCTCGAAAGCCTCTACTTTCTGGGTCGTCAGTTGATTCTGAATCCGGATGCTTTTCAATTTGAGGTAAAACAATGGGAACCTTACGACAGCGAGGCCGAGTATCCTTCAACAAAAGAGGCGTTGTCTGCCTTGCTTGTGTATATGAATGAGCATGGATTGGATAAATTGAATGCGGCTACCCGCATTATTATTGCTCCGGGGTATAAATTCCGTCTTGTGAACGGGATGATTACCAATTTTCATCAACCCAAAAGTACCTTGTTACTTCTGATTTCTGCATTTGTCGGTAGTGACTGGAAGAAAATTTACGAATACGCATTCAATAACGATTTTCGTTTTTTGAGCTACGGAGACAGCTCTCTTTTGTTTCCGGCAGATAAATAGGCTTTTATAAGATGTTTATCGTATTTAATGTGTAAATTGCACTAAATTATAGTTGTGATTTACAACCAAAATAATATCTGATAATTAAATAGTTATTCTGTATGAGTTGTAGCAGAAGAGAATTTTTAAAGACTGGTGGAATATTGGCTGGTGCCGCTTTAATTCCGGGTGCCGCCCTGCTGGAATCGTTTTCGCCGAAAGAACTTACCTTGCAATGGGTTCTTGACCATTTCAAAGTAACGGAAAACGAATTGCGGAAAGTGATGGCAATTGCCATGGAAAATGGGGGCGATTATGCCGATATTTTCTTTGAACATACACTCGATAGTATGCTTGTTTTGCGTGATGGAAAGGTCAATTCTACCTCGTCGAATATCGATTTTGGAGTGGGTATTCGGGTAATTAAAGGAGATCAGACCGGATATGCCTATACCGAAAATGTAACTATATCCGAGATGATTAAGGCCGCTCGTACGGCGGCTAAAATCGCAAACGGAATAACCGGGATTAAGACTCCCCTGATTAAGGAATTTCCGCTGCAGAAAAATTACTACAATGTTATTTCATCGTGGGAAGAGACTGCGGTGAAAGCGAAGATGCCGTTCCTGCAAAAAGTGAACGATAAAATTTTCAGTCTCGACAAGCGTGTCTCCCGGGTGATTGTTTCGCAAACCGATTCAACTTCATATATTCTCTTTTTTAATTCCGATGGTGTGTTGATGCACGATTATCGTCCGATGGGAACGCTTGGCGCTACCTGTATCATGGAGCAAAAGGGACAGATAGAAAACGGTCGTTCGGCCCGGGCTTATCGGATGGGCGCCGAATTTTTAACGGACGATTTGGTAGAGACGATTTCGCAAGAGGCTGTTAAGCAAACCGCCCTGATGTTTGATGCAATTAAGCCCAAAGGGGGAGAAATGCCAGTGGTGATGGGTGCCGGAGGCTCCGGTATTTTATTACACGAAGCGATCGGTCATGCCTTCGAAGCCGATTTTAATCGGAAGAATACCTCTATTTTTGCCGATAAATTGGGCAAAAAAGTATGCGATGCCTCCATCTCTGTTTTGGATGACGGAACGATTCCGTTCAACCGGGGTGCTGTGAATGTGGACGACGAAGGGGTGTTGGGGCAGAAAACGTACATTGTGAAAGATGGCATC
>CAZFTY010000037.1:0-10773 GCA_964521835.1 uncultured Microbacter sp. | reverse complement strand
CCCGATGTGGGAGGATTCATCGGCGAACCCTCGAAAGAGTTGCTGACGCGCTGGATGTCGCTCGGTGCATTTACCCCGTTCTATCGCAACCATAGCGCCGTCGACCAAAACTACCGCGAACCCTGGGTATTGCCAAAAGAGAATCAGGACATTGTCCGCAACTACCTGAATCTTCGCTACCAGTTGATGCCCTACATCTACTCCAACGCGCTCGTTGCTTCACGCACCGGCTTGCCGTTGGTAAGGTCACTGGCTATCGATTTCACCAACGACGACAACATCTACAAGACGGCTTACGACAGCCAGTACATGTTCGGAGACGGACTTCTGGTCTGCCCTGCCCGCAGTACCGATCAGTTTACCCGGGTATATTTGCCCGAAGGAGTATGGTACCGTTTTTCCAACGACGAAAAATATGCCGGCGGCAAAGAGCTTTTCGTAGCCTCGCCACTCAGCGACCTGCCGGTATTTGCCCGTGAAGGAGCCATTATACCGATGCAGAATACAATTCAAAACACATCAGAAAATGCAGGCGACACCCTGAAAGTTCATATTTTCAACGGATCACAAGCAAGCGACTTTCTCTACTATGAAGATGACGGCGTAACTTACAATTATGAAAAGGGGACATCGTATGAACGGACTATTCATTTCGATCCGGCAAAAGCCGAAATCAGCATTTCAGAGAAAAAGGGAGACTTTGCAAGCCGTTTCAAAAAGATTCGTCTGATATTGCATGGCTTCGACACATCTGCCCACAGCACGACATACGATTGGAAAGATGCGGCTTTCAGCGTAAAGCTAAAGCCGACCAAACAGAAATAATTGAGAAAAATACAAACAAGAAAATGGCTGATCCCTCACAATGAGGAATCAGCCATTTTCAATTTATCATAACAGGGAAAATTACATTTCCAATGCCACAATCGACTTGGCAGGAAGCGTAACCGTAAGGCCGCCTTTGGTCAGTTTGGCACCTTTGAATTCTGCGGGTTTTACTTCATCCGGTTTATCGAAAGTATTGTACGAATCGATACCTTTTCCGGTAAGAATGGTTCCGCTTACTTTCGATACCTTCAGGCTGCTCAGATCTACATCTACCGTCTGCGCGTTGTCCTTGTCAAGATTTGCCATCGTAATCAGGATCCCGCCCTTGGCATTTTTAGAAGCCGAAACACTAACTGCCGGCACCTTCTTATCTTTGTAGGTCAGTTCCGCGCACTGTACATCGAGAGGAAGTTCGGTAGCATCCATATGGCCTTTATACATTTTGAACACATAATAGGTCGGCGTGAGCACCATTTTGGGGCCATCGGTCAGAATCATTGCCTGCAGTACATTCACTACCTGAGCGATATTCGCCATTTTGATGCGTTGGCTGTATTTATTGAATATATTCAGCGACAGAGCGGCCACCATCGCGTCACGCATGGTGTTTTGCTGGTACAGGAAGCCCGGATGCGAGCCCGGTTCCTGATCCCACCAGGTTCCCCATTCGTCGACCAACAAATCGATTTTATTTTTAGGATCATACTTATCCATGATTGCGATGTGTTTTTTTATCACATCTTCAATTTCGGCTGCCTTGGTCACTGTCCAGAGATATTCGTCGGGAGTAAATTTGGTTGCAGAGCCTTTGCTTCCTTCCCAGCCTTTGCAGGTGTAATAGTGCAATGAAACCGCTTTCATTTTATCGCCGATCTTTTTCATCAGCACGTCGGTCCAGTTATAGTCGTAATCGCTGGCTCCGCTGGCAATTTTATATAAATGGTTATTGCCGAAATCGCGGCAATAGGTCGAATAACGACGATAAATATCGGAATAATAATCGGCTGTCATGTTACCGCCACAACCCCAGCTTTCGTTACCCACGCCAAAGAACTTTACATTCCAGGGTTTTTCACGGCCATTCTGGCGACGCAGGTTTGCCATGGGGCTTTCGCCGTCCGAGGTCATGTATTCCACCCATTTAGCCATCTCTTCGACGCTACCGCTACCAACATTTCCGCTGATGTAGGGCTCGCAACCCAGCATTTCGCACAAATTGAGGAACTCGTGCGTACCGAAGCTGTTATCTTCGACCACACCACCCCAGTTATTATTCACCATTTTGGCGCGTTTCTCTTTCGGACCGATCCCGTCCATCCAGTGATATTCGTCGGCAAAGCAGCCACCCGGCCAACGCATTACCGGCACCTGAAGGTCTTTCAGGGCATTGAACACATCGGTACGATACCCCTTAATATTAGGGATGGATGAATTTTCACCGACCCAAAGGCCGCCATAGATACAGGTTCCGAGATGTTCGGAAAATTGTCCGTAAATCTCTTTACTGATTTTATTTTTTGCCTGATCGGCATGAATAGACACTCTGACGGGAGTCTGTGCTGAAAGAGTCAGCGCTCCCATCAGAAAGAAGGAAAAGAGGGTTTTCTTCATGGATATAAATATTTGTAAGTTGATTGCGCTACAAAGATATAAAATGTTCTTTTTACACTTATTTTTTAAGCAAGAAAAATGCAGGTCTCACCCGTTATTATCAAACACGATGAGACCCGGACATTCAAAAATGCTACTCTTTCCACACGGCAACACCGGCAGGTGTCAGCTCTTTTGCTCCGAAAATAATTTTTGCACTCGCCGGAATATTGATGATTACGTTCGACGAAGAGTAGTTACAAGCCACCCAGAAACCGTCGCGCCAGTTGACCATTACCCCTTCCGGAAGTTCCGAAACCGCCACTCCGGCCGTCTCGAACACTTTTTTCAGCACATCTTTTTCCAGTTTTCCATCGCCGGTATCGGTTCCGACATACGTAACGGTTCCCTTACCGAGTTTGCGGTGAACAACAGTCGGCTTGCCGGCATAAAACTGATCGGCAAAAGTGGCCCACACATCAGTACCGGCGGCGGGTTCAAGTATATCTCCCCATGTATTCCATTTGTATAATTTGCCATCGAAAGAAACTGTCGCCGTTTTATTGCCACTCAGCATATCGTTCATCACGATCTTCGCCCCAATCAGTTTACTAATCGCGTCAGCCCACGGAGCCTCCGGAAAATGACCGTCACGATCTTTCAAACCGGTGCGTACGGAAACAATAAGGTTTCCTCCATTTTCGGCATATTTCATCCATTTGTCGACCAATACTTTATCGACCATCTGATATGCCGGCACCATCACAAACGGATATGCTGACAGCTCCTTCGATTCGTCTGCAAATTCGACAGGAGCGGACAATAGCTTCAGCGCATTGTAGTATTTGGCAATATGATCGCGTTCGTTCCACTGCGAAGTCTGCGGCTGAATGGCGGTTTCCCACACATTATCGGAATTGTAAACAATAGCCGTTTTGCGGGCTGCATACTCTCTGGGCATTGCAGCGTTTGGTTTGTACAATTTCCGCAACTCTTTCACCTCTTGCATAAACCGGCTATATTGCTGTCCGCCGTTGAGGGGAGTGACACCGTCGGTACCCACCATGCCATAATGGAACTGCTCGCCACCAAAAAGAGGCTGACGATAGCGATAGGAGCAGATAAAATCGAGGCCACCGGCAAAAGCGTTCCATAGCCACATGCGAACGGCTCCCGGATAAGGTTGCGGATTGTAACTACCCCAGTTCACCTGACCGGGTTGGAGCTCCATTACCCCTGTAACTCCCTTCAAAGCACGAAAAAAGTCGTTGGAAAAGGAGATGCGCCACGGATCGCCCAGGCGAAAGCCCTGATCGCCCACCCCATTGGTATAACCGGCCACGGGATACATGGTGTAGCTGATAAAATCAAGATCTTTGCTACGCCACGGATCAACATCGGTGTGGCCGTTCATAAAGTTGGTAGTCACAAATTGCAATGCGCCAACATTCTCCTTAATCGCTTTGTTTTGCAGCGAAATAAATTTGGCACACTCATCGGCATTAAACCGTTTCATATCGAGCACCGAAGTAGGACTGGCAGCGCCAGATATCAACCGACCTTCATTCGGCAGATCGATTTGATCAAAATCGGTATACACGCCCGACCAGAAAGCGGTGCCCCATGCCCGATTCAGTTCCCCAATGGTTTTGTATTTCTCTCTCAACCAGACGCGAAAAGAGTTTTGTGCCGCCGGATTATAATCGAGAGTTCCGTAATGCGAAGGTTCGTTGTCGATCTGCCATCCCCAAACCCGCTTATCGTTGGCGTAATGTCTGGCCATAGCTTCCACCACCTTGCGGGTCAGTTCCTGATATTTCGGACTCGACCACGAATAGTGTTCGCGGGTACCATGCATGGCTGTTTGTCCGTCGGGTTTTACAACCAGCACTTCAGGGTATTTCTTTGTCAGCCACACCGGTGGTGTAGCCGAAGGAGTACACAGCATCACTTTCAGGTTGTTCCTTGCTGCAAGATCAACGGCTCTGTCAAGCCAGCGAAAATCGTAATTTCCTTCGGTAGGTTCCAGCTGTGCCCAGGCAAATTCGGCCATGTGAACAAACTCAAAGCCCATGGAAGCCATATTTTTAAAATCGCGTTCCCACTGATCCGGACTCCAGGCTTCCGGATAATAATAGACCCCTGTTTCCACAAGGTTATCCGCTTTGAAAAATTGCTTTTGCCCGTAGGCCACAGAGCTGCAGACAAATGCCAATAGGAAGAAGATTGTATTTCTCATCTTAAAATAATTGGTATTAAACTATTCGCCAACAAAGATAAGCGTTGTTGCCGATGCAACAATCTCCGATTCATGCGTAAACCAACAAATGAAATAATAGAGCTACTTTTTTGACATAAAAAAGCCAATCCGGCCACATCGAGACTATTGATTCGGAGCTGTTTTTACAAAGAAATTGTGCATAAACAGCATCTGATACTGAATGGAATTATTCCAATAAGGCCAGTTGTGCGCCCCCGGACGAATAATAAAATCGTGCGGAATATTGCGGTAGAGTAGTTTTTCGTGCAACTGACAATTTACCTTGTAGAAAAAGTCTTCCGACCCGCAATCGATAATCAGAGACAACGATTTCGGCGTAAGCAGATGAACAAGATTCACCACCGTATTTTTCTCCCAGTTATCAGGATTCTCAGCATAAGTTCCCAGGCGTTTGGCAATATCCCAGTTGTTCGGGAACGGACGAAAATCGACGCCACCGCTCATGCTACCGGCCACACCGAACAGATCCTGATGACGAAACGAGAGGTAGAGCGCTCCGTGTCCACCCATGCTTAACCCTGTAATACCACGTCCGGCGCGGTTATCGATCGTGGCATAATGGCTATCCACAAACGGAATCAGCTCTTTGGTAACGTATGTTTCGTACTGAAAACCTTTATCTACCGGACTATCGAAATACCAGCTTCCGATAGCGCCATCGGGGCAAACCACAATCACATCGTACGTATCCACCAACGGAATAAACGATTTGCCCTGCGTGATCCAGTCGTTGTAATTACCTCCGTACCCATGAAGCAGATAGATTACCGGAAGGCGTTTGGCGGTTGAATAGTTGTCGGGGGTGACCACAACGGCTTTAATTTCTTTGTTCATCACCTTGCTGTAGGTAGAGACCGTTTCAATTTTGGCAGCAAAAACCGCCAAACCAAAAGCGAGTAAAACGAGAGACAACAACAGTTTCTTCATAATCATTATTTATTAACAGTTAATTCTTTATATATCACGCCGGCAAGCCGTTTCGCCCCTTCGGCATTGGGATGAATACCGTCGAAAAGAAGCTCCGGATGACCCAGGAAGGGAGTCCGGAGATCGATCAGCCACACATGCGTTTTCTTCTGTACCATTTTAATTTTCGGGATAACACCGTTAGCAATAATGCTATCGTTAATACCCCATTCGGGATGAAAATGAGGCGCGCGGGCGAATACCGGTATCGGATAGCAGAGATAGATTTTGGGATGCGAGGGCAGTTGCCTGAACTGCATCACCATTGCTGTCAGATCGGGAACAAAATCGTTCTGAAACTTCCAGTTCATCGGTTTGCTGTCGTTGGTTCCCAGCTTGATAATAACAATATCGGGATTCAGAGCCAACGCGTCACTGTACTCTTTCTCTTTGATGTAGGGCAAATTCCCTTTCGAGAGCAGCGTGCGGGCGCTGTTGCCATAATTATGCACCTCATACTTATCGCCCAATAAAATCTGTAACTGGGTTGGATAAGACTCTTCCGGTTTAATTCCATAACCGAACGTAATGCTGTTGCCCACGCAGGCGATTTTGATTTTCGGTTGTGCAAAAGCGGTTACCGAAAAGAACAGTAAGAACAGTAAAAATGTGGACTTCGTACGATTCATGATAGCTGCATTTCAATAGTTCAGGTGTCAATTATTCCAGAATTTAATGCGAGTCGGAACTCGCATCACCCACTCTTTCATCTAAAGAATCCAACAACAGACAAAGCCCCTATCCGAAGACAAGAGCTTTGTGTTATTATGGCTTGTCGTTTCTTCCGAACGGTTACAAAGATACGACAAATCGAGAAACCGTCGGAACGACACGAGCCGTCATCTGTTTTTTTATCTGAACAAAAGTTGCGCAAAGTCGTGCAATGATTTGCGCCAAACCTGCCACTCGTGATCGCCGGGAAAAGAGGCAAAATGTACCTTCAATCCGCTATCCTGAAATTTCTTCACCTCTTTTTTGGTAAATTCAAAACGGGGATCCTGTTCGCCCACAGAGACGTAGAACAACTTCAGTTTCCGGTTGAACGACGTGGAATTGCTCAACAAACCCGGAATCTCCTTGTCCGCATCGAATACTTTTCCGTTCGGGTTGGCTATGCCGCCGAAGATTCCCGAACTGAAAACGCCGACAGAGGCAAAGCAATCGAGACTACCCAGGCCTACGTAAAAAGCCTGACCGCCGCCCATCGAAAGGCCACACAACGCACGGTGGTTTACATCGGCCAGTGTGCGATAGGTTTTATCGATGAACGGAACAATATTTTTCGTCATCTCCTCTTTGAACGCGGCCATTCCGGCATTGCTGTATCCGCCGCCACCTTTGCCGGTAGTTACATTACCGTTGGAAATCACCACGATCATCGGTTTGGCTTTACCTGCGGCAATCAGATTGTCGAGAATAATATCCGTTTTGCCCTGTACCGACCAGCCGCGTTCGTCTTCACCACCGCCATGCTGGATGTATACCACCGGATATTTCACCTTTGCATTGACATCGTATCCGGCAGGAGTGTAAACATACAACCGCCGCCAGCTATTGGTCACCTTCGAAAAATAGTATTTGGAACTCAGCGCTCCGTGCGGGACATCTTTCACATCGTAAAAATCGCACCCCTTCTCGGGAATATCGATCGCGCTGGACATGCGTCCCGTTCCATAAAATGTTTCGCTGGCCGGATCGACAACTTTAACGCCATCGATTACCAACGAATAGTAATGAAACCCGGGAACCTGAGGAGCGGTGGTAACCGTCCAGAAACCCTGATCGTCTTTGGTCATATCATACAGTTTTCCCAAATCGATCTGCACTTTATGGGCTTCGGGAGCTTTGATTTTGAAGACTACGCTCAGATCGTCCAAAATACGGGGAAAACCATCCGGATTGATGTTGGTCACGGCAGGTTTGCCAACGACGGCTTGCTGGGCGCTTGATACTCCTGAAAACAGGAATGCAAATGCAAACAACGCCATCAGCGCGGAAATATTTTTGTGTTTCATGGTACTGGTATTTTATTTGAAAAGTTTGGGTACAAAATCATGTAACGCCTTTCGCCAGACATGCCATTCGTGCGCACCCGGGAAATAGTTATATTGCAGTTTCAAACCCTTTTCTTTGAATGTTTCAATGGTCTTCTTCGTGTATTCGTACGAATGATCCTGCTCTCCACTGGAGATATAGAGCAATTTCAGTTGCTTGTTAAATTTTTCCGGATTGGTTAATATACCCGGTATTTGTTTCTCGGCATCAAAAATATTCCCGTTCGACCCGCGAAAAGCGCTCGAACTGAAGGCGCCGACCCAGGCAAATTTATCCGGGTTCAGCATCCCGATACGGAAAGAGGTGCCGCCACCCATCGAAAGGCCGGCAATGGCGCGGTGTTCGCGATCGTTCGCGATCCGATAGTTTTTGTTCACAAACGGAATAATAACATCGACTAATTCGTCTTTGAAAAGATCCATGAAGTGGTTGGTCGATTCGGTATTGTAGCCGGCTCCTATGTCGCGAATAACATATTCGTTAGTAGTAACAACAATCATCGGGAGTGCCTGCTTTTCGGCAATCAGGTTATCCATAATAATATCCAGATGACCCTGTTTTACCCAGCCGGTTTCATCTTCACCGGCACCGTGTTGCAGATAGAGCACCGGGTATTTTTTAGCCAGGGTTTGTTCGTAGCCGGGAGGGAGATAGACAAAAATCCGGCGCCATGAGTTGGCTTTGGTCGAGAAATAGCGTTTGCTCTGAACCGTTCCGTGAGGGACATCCTTGATGAGATGAAAATCGACTCCCGCTTCAGGGATTTCGATGCCGCTTGCTTCGCGGCTCATGCCAAAAAAGGTATCGCTTGCCGGGTCGGCAACCGCAACGCCATCGATCACTAAAGAGTAGTAGTGAAAACCCGGAACCTGAGGAGCCGTAGTAACCGTCCAGAAGCCATCACTCCCCCTCTCCATGTCGTATTTTTTACCCAAATCGATCTGTACCTTTTGGGCTTCGGGAGCTTTTATCCGAAACGTAACCCGCAAGTCGGGCAAAATACGCGGATATCCGACACCGGTAATATTGTTTACTGCCGGCGTCGAATTATCAGATTGCTGTCCGAAGCAGACAAAGGTAGTCTGCAACAGAACAGCAAAAAGTAGTAAAAACGTTCTTCTCATCCAGAGACTTATTTATCCTGAAACAAGAGTTGCGCATAACCGTACAAGCTCTTGCGCCATGTCTGAAATTCGTGAGCGGTGCCCGGAGCTTCGTAGTATACATTCTTCACGCCGGCTTTGTCAAGCGCTTCGTGAATAGCACGACCGGAGTTGGGACCCTCTTTGGAACCCATACTTACGAAAAACACTTTCACCAATTTGGCAAATTCGGCCGGTTTCTGCAACAAGCCGTTGTAACCGGTTTCCACACCCGGGAAACCGAACGGAGCGCTGAAAATTCCGATATGCGAGAATTTATCCAGATTGGCCTGCGAAATACCATATGTTTGTGTACCTCCAAGTGAGAGACCGGCAATGGCACGGTGTTCGCGATCGGAAAGCGTACGGTAATTTGCGTCGATAGTCGGAATCAAATCGTTAACCATCGCTTTACCGAATCCATCCCAGAAAGAGACCATTCCGGCAGGTGCACCCATGGCACCACGCGGAGCCTGACCCTGAGGAGCTCCCGGTTGACCCTGAGGCCGTGGCCCTGCAGGACGGCGCGGGCCGCCACCCATACCGGCAGCAATACCACCATCTTCCATCACGATAATCATCGGTTTGGCTTTTCCTTCGGCAATCAGGTTGTCCAGGATAAAATTGGCACGCCCCTGATTAGACCATGCGCGACGATCTTCGCCCATACCGTGTTGCAGGTAGAGCACCGGATAGCGTTGTTTAATATTCTGGTCATATCCCGGCGGAGTGTAAATGTAAGCATGACGATATTCGCCTGTAGACTTGGCAAGATACCAGAAAGAGTTAACAGTACCGTGGGGAACGTTTTTGATATTGTAAAAATCGACTCCATCTTCCGGAATTTCCATTCCACTCATCATTTTACCCGCGCCAAAGAACGATTCGCTGGCAGGATCGGCCACTTCAACACCGTCGATTTTAAGCGTATAGTAATGAAAGCCGGGATCTTCCGGTTTCGTTACTCAGGTCCAGAAACCATCTTCACCTTTCGTGAGCTGTGTATTGCCCAAACCTACAGAAACAGTTTGTGCTCCGGGAGCCGACAGATGAAAATAAACCCGGCGTTGCGAGTCGACACGCGGATACTCCTGCCCGACAATGTTTGTCGATGCCGGCTTTGTATCGGCCGGAAAACTGTTATCCTGAGCAAAGCCAACGGCACTGATTGCCAACGTTAGCATTGCCATCAAAATTTTCTTCATAGTTTTTATTTGTTATTTAAAAATTAACGCTGCAAATTGATTCAGATCACGTCTCCAGGTAAGCCATTCATGAGCAGTGCCCTGAGATTCATAATAGGTATATTTCACACCCTGTTTTTCCAACATAGCACGAAATGCACCCACCGAGCCGGGGAATGGAACCGGTTCTGCCGTTCCCAAACCAAGCCAGAAAAGCTTGATCTGTTTATTCAAAGCTGCTCCGTCTTTGAACTTACCTCCCATAAATTTATCCACATCAATGGCTTCGGTACGCGGATAGTTGGAAGTACCGCTAAAACCGGCGATGTAAGCAAACTTATCCAGATTGTTCATCGTAATGGTGATGGTCTGGTTGGCTCCCATCGACAGACCGGCCATAGCGCGGTGCTCGCGATCGGAAAGCGTACGGAAAGAGGCATCAATCATCGGAATAATTTCATTAATCATCACCTCTTCAAACGGGAAAACGCTTTTACCCGGCGCGCCGGCATTGGCTTTGGTGGCATAGCCATTATCCATGACGATAATCATAGGTACCGCTTTTTTGGCAGCAATAAGGTTATCGAGAATCAGATTGGCTTTTCCCTGAGTAGGCCAGCCGGTTTCATCCTCTCCACTACCGTGTTGCAGATAAAGTACAGGATAACGTTTCGACGGATTCTTATCGTACTCGGCCGGAGTGTACACAAAACAACGACGCCAGGAG
>CAZFTY010000036.1:0-10843 GCA_964521835.1 uncultured Microbacter sp. | reverse complement strand
AATGTAAGCCTGACCATCTTTGTCCAAAAGTAAGCAAGGACCTATACCCCGCATACCGGCAAGCGGCTTATCCAATTCTGTATACGGGCCTTCCGGCGTATTGGCTGTAGCGACACCCACTCTGCGTCCTACGTGGAAATAGAAGTGATATCTGCCATTTTTGACAACGCAATCGGGAGTCCAGATGTCGTAGTTAATCTTGGTCAGCCAGGGCACCTTTGTTTGAGTAACAATCACCCCGTGATCGGTCCAATCGGTAAGATTATCGGACGAAAACACGTGATAATCAGCCATGCAAAACCAATCCTTCCGCAGGTTTTTATCCGGAGGCGTAGGTATGTCATGCGAAGGAAAAAGATACACTTTGCCATTGAAAACCCGCGCTGTGGGATCTGCGCTAAACTGGTTACGAATAATCGGGTTTTGAGCCGACACACAACAGATTGCAAGCAGTCCGAACACTGCACTCAACATCAGTTTCATTTTATTGTCTTTCATTGTTTTATTGTGGTTATTAGAGAATTACTACATTTTATTGCTATTCAGGTTAATCTCAATTTTGTCGATATCCGGAGCCCAACTGTTGGCGTTGGAGATCCGTATCGTATTGTAGCCTTTATTCAGTTTCACCGGTAACGATTTTTTCGCCACGATACCTTTTCCTCCGGAATTCAGACCGGTAAGCAAGCTGTTTTTTCCATTGACAGAAAGCGTTGCCGTTTTAGCATCTTCGGAGAGATAGTACAACGAGAGCGTGTAATCTCCGGCAGTTGAGGCATACACATCACGAAACTCGATGTAATTATCTGCGCGATTGCCTACTTTTACCACTTTGGTTTTGCCGGAGCAAGCACCATCGGTTACCGGCCGCGCCTGATCGGGAACAATTTCGCTATTCACCGTCAGATTAAAATTATTGATCCATGCGTATTCTGCCTCAAAGACCTCCTGCAGCTTTGTTTTTTGCGCCGTCACCTTCACCAACGATACGCCATGCGCGGGAACGGTCGCTGTGTATCCCGAAGCCATTGCCCCCAAATCGGTGCGGGCCCAAAGATCACGCACCTTTGCCACGCCCACAATATTGAGCTCATTCCAGCTAACGGAAGCCGACGCCGGTGTCGTTTTCAAATTGAGCAACGCAACCGCAAATTCTTTGCTTTGCCGACCGTTCAGATGCTTTGCCCACACCTGCACACTATCTTTTTCAAACAACAGGCGCGCCTGCAAACCGGCCAGATCCTGATTGACGGCGATTACTTCGGGGTTGGTAATAATCGATTTGGTTTCGTCGCTTATCTTCGTCATGTCGAGCCCCAGAGCCAATGGCGAAGAGAGAATACACCACATGGCAAAATGGCTTTTATCCTCTTCAAACGACATGCCACGCCCTACTTCCAGCATATCCATATCGTTGTAATGACCCGGACTGGCATACGGTGCCAGAAATTTATTCTGGTTAATGATGCCGATAATGCTTCTCCAGCGTGCTTTCGATCCGGGAACAAAGTTGATATCCTGCGACATCCGCCACGAATCGGCGATGGTGGTCACCCAGGTACCGGGAAATTGCCAGCGACAAACATTAAAATTGATGTCGGTACGGCCGGTATTGTCCATCGCCTTACGAATAGCCGTGTAGCGGCTCTTCTCGTCGAGTTTTTGGGTTAACCCACCGCAATAGTCTACCTTCAAAAAATCGAAACCCCATGTTTTGAAAAAGAGGTCGATATCCTGCTGGTCGTGGCCGTAAAGTCCGCCGCCAACACCACCGGGTTGTCCGCTGTACTGCGACCCGCAGGTATTTTCGCCGGCTTCACTGTAAAATCCGGCTTTCAATCCCTTTGAATGGATATAATCGGCCAGGTATTTCATTCCATGAGGAAACTTGATGGAATAGATACGAACGGTTACGTCAGGATACCGCAGATAAAAAAAGCCATAATCAATATTGAGGTAGCGAAATCCGACAGCGGCAAGACCCAATGAAACCATTGCATCGGCCTGCTTTTTTATCAACGCCTAATCAATTTTTGCGCCAAACTGATTCCAACTCGCCCACCCCATCAACGGGGTTTTGGGCTTACTGACTTTGGATTTGGCAGCAGCAGTTACTGACACAGAAAAAACGGTAAAACAAATTGCACAAACAAGTACAAACAAATTCTTCATAAGCAGGTTACGTATCTTCTAACAATAAGGTGAGTTCTATTTATCCTGACGAATCAGGTCGTTTACGGCACAGGCAAGAAATATGTATTCGGCCGAACCGCCAATGGTTATTTCGTTTTCGCCCCAGAAGAAGGGCCAATCATCTTTATTTTCCAGAAAATTGGGTTTCAACAATATCAATCCCGGCACAATCCCTCCGGCAATGGTTGTAAAATCAGCACGGTTATTTCCGTACGAAACCTTTTTAGAGCGGGTTCCCACGGCATTCACAAACGACACATTGGAATAGGGATGGCAACCGAAAATAAAATCCATGCCTCTCAACACATACTCTTTGTTCATTATATCGGGGAATGCCTTGTAAGCGTAATAGTTGATAATCGCCCAGTTAACCACCCCGCCGGTACCGCCCCATCCTCCGGCAGTAAAAGGTACTCCGTATGGGTTTTGCTTCTCTATTTCGGCCTGCGACTCTTTGTATTTAACCACATAATTCCGCAGTTTTGCTTTATACGCCTCATCCATATAAGGTATTGCCTTCATGGCCGACAACAGACCGCGGCTGTTAAAAAATGCCATTCCATTGCCCCGACGACCGGAAGGAGCATCGAGCATCGACCATATTTGTGCTAAAAAACGATCGGCATACTGCTGTTCTTTGGTGGTGATGTACAACTGAAGCACAGCATCCAGATCGCCGCCTCTGCCCATCATGCGGTTCATCGGATCACCCGTTTCGGACGGTTTTTTAGTCAATTCGGTCGCTTCGTCAAGCAGACGTTTTGCACTGACCAAGGCTCTTTCGGCCAGATCGTTGTTGTACCCACGAAGAGCACGGCTGGCTGCCGCCAACGATGCCGCCGTCTGGAAATCCAAATAGGGCTGACGGGTAGTAAACGCCCAACGATCGTCCAATGTTCCACTCGATTTTCCATCGGTTTCGTATGGTTTCAGATTGGAATTATAGGGTAAATTATCGGTTTCGTTAATGGCATCGCCCAAATGGTGGTACTGATGCAGGTTCGGAACAATAATGCCCTGAACCGGATGGCCAATATTCTCACACTGGGCAACCACATTCAACGTCCCATGTTCAATTTGCTGCAATAGATCGGGCTTTCCGTCCGGTCGATGAATATCGACATAGCGTGTCTTCTGATCGATGTAGGTTTCGTCCCGGTCGACCCTGAAATTTTCCCAGGCAGCCACAAAACTCGAAATCACTTCGTTGTGCGAACCGGTCTGAATATCGAAATCGCCGGCATCGAACCATCCGCCGATAGCCATGTTGGGAATACGTTCCAACGGTTTGTATTTCGTATCGGTAGTGTTGCCCATCTTATAGCCGTCAAAATGCTGATGGTTGAGCGGCGCCTGCAGGCAATCGTCGAGGAAGGGAGCGCCGTGCCAAACCCGATACGCCTCATTCACCTCCATGTGATCCATCTGCACGGGAAACCAGACATCCAGCGTCGGGTGCCACACGTTGCCATACACATTGCCATCGATCACAAACGTATTCGTTTTCTGATCGCCGTAACGGATGTAGTAAACACCCGGTTCTTTCACCCGGCTAAAATCGAATCGGGCATAATTATAGCGCAGGTAAGGACCCCACACCTTCACATCGCCCTTATATTTTTCCACCGTCGTCCCGTCTGCATTCACCTGAAAAACAGAAGCCGTCTTTAGCGGAGTATCGTTTTTATCCAGTTCAATAACCGCTACTTTCTCCTGAGAGGGTGTATAACCCACCTGTGAAAAACCAATATTCGGTTTCCGTGTCCAACCCGGAATAGCATTCGGCTCAAGATACCAGGTCAACACCTTACCCGTTTTACCTGCGGGCAACAGACTACGAACGATAAACCAACCGTTTTGCGCCAGGTTACGGCCATCAAACAACATCAGGTCGGCATCTTCGCTTTTTACCGTCACCAATTGTTCGGGATCTTCGGGAGCCAACGCAATGGTTTTGCCGGTAGCCAACGGAGTCGGAACGATAAATTCACCCCTTCCGCGATCGTCGAATGTGGTATGACCGGCATATTGCGGAATTTTTTTACCGATGGCCTCCATTTTGGTATTGCCAGCAGGATAACGCGGAAAATAACCGGGTTTTCCATCCATCAGGTAGCTCTTTTCAAAATAAGCAGAGGGCAAAAATTCGAGGTTGAAACCGGCATTCCCGACCAACTCGCTGGGTAGAGGTTTATCTAAATAGACACTGATTTCAACGCCGCTGCCTTTGGGTGCAACGCTGATTCTCGAATTAAAATTGTAACTATTGTAACTCAACTCGACATCAATAGTCTGCTTAGCTCTGTCGACTTTCCGATCGATCACCGACGGAATCATATCCCATTGTTCGGGCGTATTTTGCAAGCGCACTGCCCCCCCGGTAGAGGTTCTTACTCCATGATGAATAATCTCGATGCCGGCCGTTTTTTCATCAAAAAACATCCCGGTATACTGATTGCTATAAACCAACACATTGACCCCACGGGTTTCAAAATAGTCCAGCTTATTCAACTGCAACTTTTGCCCGGATGCTTGCACTACATTCAGTGCGCAACACATTGCCAAAGCCATTGGAAACAGCCGTTTCCATCTGTTTTTTGAACTCTTCATAGCAAAAATTTAAGGTTATTCTCCATAATCCGCGCAGACATGCTGCAACGGCATATTCTCTGATCTCAGTTTCTCACCATCCCCGGTTTTTGAGGATGATGAGAAACTGATATTTTAATCCGATTCTTCAGTACCGTACAAAAACTACCTCTTCGTAATCGTGTCGCCGATACGGAAATAGTCGAAATCGACGTAACCGCCCGGGGTTTTGGTCGAATAGTTGAACAAACCAAAACGGTAGCCCATAAAGTGCGGCATCGAATACTCCATTTTAAGCTGAGATCCGATCGGAAGCCACGTTTTACCATCGAGGCTGTAGAAGAAATATCCGATATCGACCTTATCTCGGAAATCACATTCCGCTTTCAGGTAGACTGTTTTCTGAGTCAATGAGACAGATTGAGCTTCAACCGGAATCCGGGCTGAACCGTTTACCATGACAATCGATTTGACACCATTAGCATATTTCACCCCTACCTGCCCGAATTTCTTCTGTAAAAGAGCAAGTCCGGCAAAATCTCCCTCTTTCATATTGGTCACATCGATAGCGGTAATACCGGAAGAGACCGGGCCGAACGTACGCTGTGTCAGCGTATTTCTTGCCTGAACAAACAGGGTATCGACGCGTCCGGTAGTCAGGCGCAGATAGCCTTTCCGTTTCGTTACCGACCAAAGGCTGTTTTCGGGATTGTGGTTCCACTGCCAAACCAATGGCAACGCAGGTTCGCCGGGTTTACGGGTAAACTCGTCGGATGCGACAATGCCCGGATTGATGCCTTTACTTGCAGGAAGATCGAGCGACTCCGGCAATTTTCCATTAACACCGATCACCGGCCAGCCATTTTCCCACTTCATGGGTACGATATAGGGGATACGTCCTACCGATCCGTGATCCTGAAACAGATAGGCGAACCATCTTCCATCGGGAGTATCTATCATACCTCCCTGTGCCACACCCTGATCCTGAAACGCGACTCTGCCCTCCCAGGGTCCGGTAATCTTATCGGCTCTATGGACGAGAACGGTACGCATTCCGCCGCGCGGCCAGCATATATTGAACAGGTAATATTTGCCATCGTGTTTGAACAACTGAGAACCTTCGGCAGGAAGCATGATTGGGCCGCCGGGCGCGCTCGCATTGTCGATAAGCACCCGCGTAGTTTCGGCTTTCACGCCTGACAAATCGGCTTTCACTTCGGTTATCATGATTTTACCGCTGCCATAAACCAAATAGATATGCCCGTCTTCGTCGAAAAACAGGGAATGGTCGTGCATAGAAGGCTGGAAGGTGTGCTCTGTCCAGGGTCCTTTTTCAATGTTCCGGGTTGTCCAGATATAGGTTTTGTTCGTTGTCTGAGCAAAAGTGGAGACATAGAAAAGCCCGTTGTGGTAACGAATGCTACTGGCCCAGGAACCTTTTCCATAATTGTTTTTTCCGTTATTCAGGGTCAGAGCGTCCATATCGCCAAGCGTGGCGCAGGCATAATTTACCATTTTCCAGTTCACAAGATCTTTCGACTTCATGATAGGCACACCGGGAGTCATGTGCATGGTGGTACTGCTCATGTAGTATGTATCGCCTACGCGAATCATCGACATATCGGGTACATCGGCAAAAATAATCGGATTATGTGCTTTGTTGTTTTGTGCAAAACTGTTTACAGCTAAAACGACAAAAAGAAAGAGTAGAATTCCAATCTTTTTCATGGAAACAAGGGTTATTTTTTAATTAATAAGAGTCTGTGTTATATCGAACGTGCGAATAAATTAAAAAAGACAATTTCAGCCAACGAGACACAATAAACCGTTCGACAAAGACCTTATTATCATAATTAGATAGATTTTCATCTGTTAGGTTTAATGAACAGGAATATTTTTTTTGAATTGTTGAGTTAACTTCTTTCGACCCCAGTCTATTCCTTCTGCGGGCAAGCCTGCTTTTCGTCTATTCGCTGCGTAATCATTATTTTACGGGACGAACGCGGTACAGTCCGGCTCCGTGCTGAGGTAATGTACGGCTGAAACTTCCGTTGAAAGTTCCAATATCCTTGTGACTCCACAAATCGTGCACCACCGCTTTTCCGTTAATGCCGATAGCTTTGAAATCCACTTTTACGGTAGCTATCTCCGGCAGATCGATCGATCCTTTATCGACCAGCACGCCGAATACAACCAATCCCCGATCCTGCGTAACGACTCCGGTTGCCGTAAATGTATCGTATCCTTCGGGCAACTGATAAATGATAACCGATTCGGCATGAGTACCGATGCCTTCTGCCGGTTGTCCATTGATTATTATCGGATGGTTATCGCATGTGCGGTTCACCCGGGCTTCGCCATAACCGGCAGTGGCATTGATCCATTTCAACGAGGTCAGTTTCAGATCACCTTTGGGGCCGTGAAGCACCGGATCGGTCCATACCACATGATCCCAATCGTTGCCATTACCGCCGTCTTTCACAAAAAGAACCAGTCTTTTTCCCTCTTTGACCGACACCTCTACCTTTTGAGAACTACCCTTGCCTGCGATAACGGGGCTTGCGTAGTCGGCATTACCAAAGTCGATGTTATCGCCTTTGCTTTGAGCATTGAAGAGAGCCACATATTTATCTTTGCTCTCAGGCACATCGGCACTCCACACAATCAGGTTTTTGTCGCGCGAAACCTGACGATTGTTGGTACTCTGCTGGTTCACCTTCAGCATTTCGGGGTTGGTAAGCATCTCTTTGGTAAATGGGTCGAGGTTGGTCATGTCGCCACCGAAGATAAGGGGAGAACGGCCGATAGCCCACAAGCTCAACAGTGTATATTGTTCATTCTTGGTAAAATGTGTCGGACGATTAAATTCAACCATACCGATAGGCAGCATGTCGGCATCCGGAAAATGACCCGCGCCGCGGTAAGGAGTCCAGGCATCGAGGCGCTCGAACATGGCAAGCAATGCACCCCAGCGATCCCAGAAATCGTCGGTAATACGCCACATGTTCGCATGAGTCATCACATGCTCTCCCATTTTAACGGGAGTGGCACCGGGAGACAAACTCAATACGATGGGACGGCCTGTTTTATCAATCGCGTTACGTAATGCCTCTATTTCGGCTTTCTGCACGTTGTCGTACGGACGCGAAATATCGTCGCACTTGATATAATCGACACCCCAGTCGGCATACATCTGCACAATGGAGTTATAGTATGCCTGCCCCTCGGGCTTCGTAGCATCCACCCCGTACATGTCCGGGTTCCATGCACAGGTCGAACTTTTAACCGCAATATCCTGTGCTTTGGCGTTTGTCCCCAGTACCGGCAGGTTTTTGTCCACCGCCTGACGCGGAATGCCCCGCATGATGTGGATTCCAAATTTCAACCCTTTGGAATGAACATAATCGGCAAGAGGTTTGAAGCCCTTCCCATCGGCAGCCGAGGGGAATTTCTTCAGTCCGGGAGTGAGGCGACCATACTCATCCATGGTAAGTATAGCTCCGGGCTTGTACGCGTGACCTTTCGACTCCGGTTCGTACCACTGGATATCCACCGTCAGGTACTTATAGCCACTTGGCAACAGAAATTTTGCCATCGCGTCGGCCTGCTCTTTAATTTGTTGCTCTGTAACCGTTGTACCGTAAATATCCCAACTGTTCCATCCGAGCGGAGGAGTCGGTGCAATTTGCCAGTATGCAGGTTTTTCCTGCGCATTTACCGTGGTAAAAGCCACTACCAGTAGCACTGCCAATAAGTTCAGAAACTTGTTTTTCATACGATAATAATTTTTAAATAGATGGCGTATGGAACTCCATGTTACAACATTATCATTTTCTTAGGTGTTGAACAGAACATGGTCGTTTCATCCTATTTCACGTTTGATTGTTTTCCAGCGCAGTACAACTTCAACAAAAGCTGGCTGCCTGTTTGATAGAAGATATTTATTTTTTCGCTTTAACTCTAATAACTGTCAACGACATTGCCGGAGCCGAATAATTGAATGATTTTTCGATTTTCACCGTCGATGCTACCGGAACCACTTTTTGCGGATTGTCGAGCGTATTCTCGGCATCGGCTTCTCCGCTCAAAACGGTCTGTTCGGCCTGCGAAACAACCGTTCCGAACTGACTCAAATTGATTTTCATCGGCTTCGGAGTGCTTCCGAAGTTGACCATTTTCACTATAATATCGCCGGTTTTACTATCCCGCACACACGAAGCGGCGAGGTTCTGATCTTTTTCATCCTTCGAAATTACCTTATCGAAATAGTAATCGCCCTGATTGGCTGAGAACATCTTTTGCACATAGTAATTGGGAGTCAGATTGATCCTTACATTATCAAAAAAGATCATGTCGGTTTTCCACTGCGTGAAATCCTTCTTGGCCAGCAAGGGAGCGTATGAAGCCATGCGTACCACATCTCCATTGCGTTCGAGTGAGGTCATGTAAGCCGCCTCGGCAATCGCGTTACGTAACTTGTTTCCCCACGAAGCATATTCGCCCAGATAAACTTCCGTTGCATTGCGCTTATACGAATCATAACGGTTTTGATGAGAAATAAACCATTCGGGACTGGTATAATAATGTTCGTCGACAATCGGAATTTTCAGGTCTTCAGCCAGTTTCCATCCTTTTGTAAAATCCTCGCCATCAGGAGACGGACCCACGGTTCCGACAACGGTAATTTCAGGATGTTTGGCTTTGACAGCTGCAAAAATCATTTTGAACCGCTCTTCAAACCCGGGGGTAATTTTATCCTCGTTGCCAATGCCGATATACTGAAGATGAAACGAATCCGGATGGCCGGCAGCGGCACGTTTGGCACCCCAAACTGATGTCACGGGGCCGTTGGCCCATTCAATCAGATCCAGCACTTCCTGAACGTACTCCTGCATTTCGTTCATCGGCAACGCCTTTTGTCCGGTTCCGCCAACCCTCCATGTATCTCCCGAATTCTGACAACTTACAGCTGCCGGCAAAACAGGTAACGGTTTGGCGCCGATGTCTTCGCAAAACCGGAAATATTCATAATAGCCCAGTCCGGCTGTTTGATTGTAGTTCCAGATATTGCGCTGCTCTTTGCGTGTTTCGAGCGGACCGATGGTGTTTTTCCAGCGGTACATATTGCCCAGTCCGTCGCCATGCGCCAGACAACCACCCGGAAAACGGATAAAGCGTGGTTTCATGTCGGCCAGCATCTGCGCCAGATCGGCACGCATCCCATTCGGACGGTTTTTAAAGGTCTTTTCCGGAAACAACGAGATCATATCCAGTCCCACTTTCCCTGCATTGGTAGCCAAAACAACGAGATTGGCTGTATCGCAATTCACCGACGGAGTAAGCGTCGCGCTATACTTTCTCCAATCGGGAGCAGCCACCGACACGGTTGTCTGTGCAAGAATTTTTCCTTTCAACGTCTGCAGGCAGATAGTAAACGCTACCGGATCGTTTCCAAGTTGACGGGCGAACATCGAAAAATTATACTTATCGTTCGCCTTTACTACCATACCTTCAAAACCGGAGTTTTTGATTCCGACCCCCGAAATTCCGGTGTATTTTGCCTCATGCCCCACGTGCTCGATATCCAGAACAACATAATGCGGATTGTTGGGATGAATCGGCGCGGTGGTTTCCACACTGATTCTGCCATATGAAAATCCGGGAGCAACATATTCCCAATACGAAAAGGGATTCCATGTCTTCTGCTCGGCAGGATTGTACTCGAACGAACGGTTCTGTACCATTTCGGCATACAATCCGCCATCGGCAGAGTAGTTGATGTCCTCAAAAAACAGTCCGAACAAATCGGAACTGATTTTTTTCCCTCCTTTGGCTCCCTGCACAGTTGCAGAGAGGAGCAGGAAGAACGATAAAGTTACAATTGTCGCAAAGAGCGAATGAGATTTCAGGTTCATATGTCGGATATAATGTGTTTTATGCATTAAAGTCATCTTGACTTTTGATAGAATATGTATAGACGTGCATTATTTGCTAATTTTTGATTGCCGACCCCTCTCACGACGACCACCGACGATGTAATGTCGGGATCAAAGACTTCGTG
>CAZFTY010000035.1:0-10891 GCA_964521835.1 uncultured Microbacter sp. | reverse complement strand
ATCCGTGTTAACCTCGATCAGGATAAGGCCGATCGACTGGGTTATTCCAAAGATCTGGTATCTACATCGCTTATGATAGGTCTGGACGGGCTACCACTAACCACTATCTGGGAAAAAGACTATCCGGTGGAGGTAAGGCTCTCGAAAGAAGACAGTACAGGACATAAAAGCATCCGTACCATGGAAGATATGTATGCCACATCCCTTTCTACGTTCTCATCGATACCGCTCCGCTCGTTTGCCAGCTTTACTCCCGATTGGAGCGAAGGCACCATGGTGAGGCGCAACGGAGTACCGACTATGACCATACAGGTTGACAACGAAGAAGGGGTAAGTACTTCGGCATTGTTCGACAAAATAAAACCGCAGATAGACGAGCTGAAATTACCGAAAGGAACGACAATCAGTTATGGAGGCGAAGTCGAGGGACAGGACGAGACGTTTGTTCCAATGGCTTTGGCGTTGTTCCTGAGTGTCACTGTGATATTCTTCATTCTGCTGTTCCAGTTTCGTAAGGTGAAATTAGTTCTACTCATTCTCTCAACGATGTTGTTGGCGTTCCCGGGTGCTGCCATTGGTTTGATGCTGATGCACTATCCGTTCAGCGTGACATCCTTTATTGGAATTACCAGTCTGTGTGGCATAGTGGTGCGCAATGGAATCATCCTGATCGATTATGCCGTGGAGCTGATTGAAAAAGAACATATGACGGTATACGAAGCGGCTCTTGCTGCCGGACGGAGACGAATGCGTCCTATCTTCCTCACATCGGCTGCGGCTGCGGTAGGAGTGATTCCCATGGTATTAAGCCGTTCTTCCTTGTGGGGCCCTCTGGGTACTGTTATTTGCTTTGGTTTGATTATTGCCATGATACTCACACTGTTCGTTTTGCCCATACTTTTCTCTTTGGTGTATAAAACCAAGATGAAGAATAAAAAGAGACCGATTGTAGCAAAAACAGTAGTTATATCGCTTCTTTGCTGTTTGGGTTTGTCGGTACCGGCCATGGCGCAATCACTGAGCCTCGATTCGTGTAAGCAGATGGCTTTGGTCAATAACAAAAAAATAAAAGGGGCAAATTTTGATTTGAAAGGGGCAGAAGAACAGCGTAAGAATGCGTTCACAAATTACTTTCCCCGGATTAGTGCCTCGGGTATTGCGATGAAAGCATCGGATTATCTGATTAAGGGAAAAACACCGGAAATGAATTTGCCCGTGTATGATGGCAATTCTGCAAATTTAGGAAATGCCGTGCAGTTCGCTTATGTACCTTCCATTCAGGTCAATGCTCTCGATTATGTTAATACGGCAGGGCTAACGGTTACACTCCCGCTTTATGCCGGAGGGCGTATCGACAACGGCTACAAACTGGGAGTACTTGGAGAAGAGATCAGCCGTAATCAAAAACAGTTGACTACCATTGAGGTGCTGGCACGTACGGAAGAACTTTACTGGTCGTTGGTTTCTTTGCGGGAAAGGCAAAAAACGCTGGATGCGTATAAAATGATGCTCGATACATTGTCGCGGGATGTAAAAAACTATGTGCGATCGGGCATTGTGCAGCGTAACGATTTGCTGAAAGTATTGTTGAAACAAGACGAATGGCAAACCAGTCAAATGAAACTGCACAATGGAATTGATCTGACCTCCCGGGCTCTTGCTCAACAGATAGGGATTGCTACTGAGCACAATTTGATTCCCTCTTCCGTACCGGAGGTGCCGGCGGAATTACCACTTCAAAAGGGCTCTCAGAGTATGGTTGTCAATCGGGTTGAATATGACTTGCTGCACAAAAATGTTGAGGCAGAAAAATTACAGCAAAAAATTACGACAGGAGAGTATTTACCACAATTGGCTCTTTCGGGTTCGGGTTCGTTTACCGACATGATGGGCAAGAATTCGCTCAATGCAATGGCATACGTAACATTAAGCATTCCTATCAGCGATTGGTGGGGTGGCTCCCATAAAATCAGACAGCAGCGCATGAAGGTAGAAAAAGCAAAAACGGAACTGGAAGAGAACACAGAGCTGCTGCGGTTACAAATTTCACAAGCAGAGAATGCAATGAAAGAATCTTTTTTTCAAACATCTGTTGCCAAAAGATCGGTAGAAGAAGCACGTGAAAATCTGAAAATAACACAGGATAATTATCGTGTCCGAACGGTTAGTATCTCCGATTTACTCGAAGCTCAGGCGCTTTATTGCAGCGCTTGCGACAATCTGACGGATGCCCGGTGCAATTATCAAATCAAAGCCGCAAAATACTTACAGTCGGTAGGACTATACAGGTAAAATGCACATGGTGTCATTCAGAGACCTATTTTTAAATTTCTATTCTTGATTCACATTAGAGTGAAGATGTAGTATAAGTATTAAATTTGATTTTCATGGAAGGAATATTGGAATATGAAGATATATTGAGTGTATTGACCGGAAAAATAATAGATAAACTAAGGAACCCTTTTTATAAGGCTTTCGTTCGCGAACGCATTGTTATTTCATCCGAGCAATATGCCATACTATCCTGCTTGGTTCGGGAGAACATGGTGACGCAGCAAACCTTGTGCGGTATAATCAAGAAAGATAAACCCAATGTCACCCGTTTGCTCGACCGGCTGCAAAATAAACGATTGATACAGCGCCTTACCGATACCGAGGATAAACGAAAAAAACGTATCTGTATTACCGAGCTGGGTAAGCATGTGTATGATAGAGTGAATTGCATTGTCAGTGACACGATGACACATGCCACTAAAAATATTGATGAAAAACAGATGATTGTCTTCCAATATGTCCTTCACCACATGATTACCAATTTGTCAACGAAGAGATAGTGCAATGAGAACAAGTCAACGAACGACTTACAATTCGATTATTTTTGCTACCATGAATTTCAATGCATAACGAAAGAATAGAGTTTCTACTCTCATCATTAAGAAATACCCATAAGCCATTTGGCACCTATTATTAGAGACTAAACAGACACAAGAGCCGTCATTATACCGATAGGTTTAATCTCTATGATGAAATGACTGATTTTGGCGACAAAAAGCATGATCGAGTCAACAATGAGAAAATTAAGTTACTGATTAACACGACATTAATAAAATTAACCCTTTGGGAGACTCTCTACACAGTACGTCGTTTACTGTCTGTTCTATGGCTTTTACATATTTGGCAGGATAAATAAAAAGCGCCATAAACCATCTATCTTACGGAGTTTATCTTAACGTGACCACCAACTTACGGAAAGCAAGGCCAGTGAACGCACACATTCATATCAAATAAAGTCAATACTATATATTTTGTAGTTTTATATCGGGAACTAATTAGGCACAAATTTAGTTGACCTATTTGTCCTCCTTTAGCCTATGCTCTTCTGTGTATATATTTTTTATGTAGTCCCACACATATAAGAAAAGATTCACCAAGAAAGTATCATAAAAAAAAACCTGAAGGGAAATAACAAATTTAAGACGATATTCGATATAAAAAACCGGATTCTTCAATTCTATTTTATAATCATCAGGAAAGATCATCTCTTTTACATTTTTGCACCCGATAATTTTTAGGCGTTTCATTGTATTCTTCACGGAAACATTTGATAAAATAATGTGATTGGTTGAAACCTGTGAGATAAGCAATTTCAGCGACAGTCAGATTACTATTGACAAGTAAATCAGCGGCTTTATGCAGGCGTACATGACGGATAAAGGCATTAGGGGTTTCGCCAATAAGTAATTTGAACTTACGATGCAGGACTGTTTTACTCACATGCATCTCCGAAGCAAATTCATCAATTTTAAAATCTTCATCCATAATGTGTTTCTCAATGATTTGAATAGCCTTATTCAAAAAGTCATCTTTCGGAGTAGCCGGTTTCGCTTCGTCGCTACGACTAAAGATAGATTTGAGAATTTGCTTACGTCGTTGAATACGCGTGTTGTAAATATTCAATATTTGTTTAATAAAACATTCACAATCAAATGGCTTTCCTATGTAAAAATCAGCTCCGGCCTTGTAACCGATTAACTCGTCTTCTGGAGAAGACTTAGCAGAGAGCAATACCACAAAAATGTCTGAGTATAACGGATTGTTTTTTATTTGGTTGCATAAAGAGAGGCCGTCAATACCAGGCATCATAACATCCGAGATTACCATTTCAGGCAAATTATTTTGAATGAACTCAAGGGCTTCAGAGCCATTGGATGCTGTTGCAACGCTGAAATGACAAGCCAGCTGACCTTTCAGGTACTCTTTCATCTCGTCATTATCTTCCACTAACAAGATAGAGACCATTTCGTCGGAAGGCATCAGAGAGTCATTCACCTGTATCTCGGGCTCGGTTCGTTGTATTGGCAAACTAATATCGACACAAGTACCTTTGTCTTTCTCTGAACTGATTTGTACTGTTCCTTGAAGTAATTCGATAAATTTTCGAACAATGTAGAGTCCGAGTCCGAATCCGTGATGCTTACCTTCAGGGCTATTTTGGTAGAATTTTTCAAAAATCAATTCCAGTTTGTCAGCCTCTATACCCACACCAGTATCTTCAATGCGAATTGATATTTTATCTTCACTTTCAACACATTGCAATGAAAAAACGATATTCCCCCCTTCATTGGTAAATCTGAATGCATTGCTCAACAGATTAAACAGAACCCGTTCGAACTTGACAACATCAATCAGCACCGATAATGTTTTTATATCGGTCTCGAATTTGAAATGTATTTGTTTCGAGCGGGCTAAATAGCCAAACGAATCGACAATCACCCGAACAAATGATATTAGCTCTATTTGACGTTCTTCTACAGTCAAATCAATAGACTCAATTCTTCTAAAATCGAGAATAGTTTTGAAAATATCAGATAAGTAGATTGCATTTTTGTTGATAATCTGAACTTTTTCCAAACTATCAGGTTTCAGCTCTTCTGCTTTAAGCAAGTCGCCGGCAGGAGCGATAATAAGTGAAAATGGAGTAAGCAAATCGTGCGAAAGACCGGCAAAGAAACTCTCCTTTTCAAGTAATATCTCTTCTTTTTTCTTTTTTTCAATTTCTGCCAGTCGGACAATTTCTCGCCTTTTATAATAATTGATAATAAATAAAATAATGCCTACTACAGAAGCAAGCAATGCAATAGCAAGCAGTGTGTAAAACCACCCGGTACGCCACCATGGTGGAATTACAATAATATCGAGCGTTTTCAGGGGATTATCCGTTTCGGGAGCATCAAATCGTTTGATAACCAATTTGTAATTTCCCGGTTGCAATTGAGAGAAGATGATTGGTTTATCCATATCCAGTAATTGCCAGTTTTGACTGAATCCGTCAATTTTATATTGGTAGTGATTTTTGAAATTATTCCATCCTACCTGCGTAAACGTGAGCGACACCCACTGGCAACGATAGGAGAACTCAATTTTGTTAATGTATTCGGTTTGCTGATTGAGAACAGTGCGTCCGTATATTTTGTCGCCAACATTTACTTTATTGTGATCAATTTGTAACTCAGAGAGAATAATTTTCGATTCGTTGGGCTGCCGAAGGACAACCGAAGGATCCATAATCACCAAACTTTTTTCTCCGCCAAAAACGACGCACTCTTTTCCATTGATTCGGACAATAGTGGATGAAAGAAAAATCTGATTACCAAATTCGCCAAGGTTTAACTCTTTAATTTTCTTGTCCCGGTCGGTAATGCAAAACAGCCGTCCATTGACTGAAAACCAAAGATTATTTGACGAATCTATAATCAGATTGGAAATGGCTCCTTGAGGTAAAAGCCCCAGAAACGGTATTTCAGGCTGATCATTATTTCTGTAGTTTAATCTTCGTAATCCTACCGACGTACCCAGCCACAGACATTCGTTTTTCACATCCTTGACCATGCTATAAATCATTTCCGGAATTTTTAATTGTCGCATCCGATCAAAATTCATGGTTGACATATTGAACAGATAGAGACCGCTATGGGAAGCTATCCACAGACGTTGATCGTCATAAGAGGCAAACCCGGTAATTTGACCTACTCCGGAAAGATTATAATAAGTAAAATTGTAAAGTTGTTCTGTTTTGATATTGTAATTAGCCGAAATAAGCCCATTTTGTTTTGTCCCGAACCAAAATTTGCCATCGTTGGATTTAAAAATTGAAGTAATCTTTGCAAATCTCCTGTCGTTTTTGAATGCTTTGTAGGAGAGATTGGTGGGTCTGTTATTTTTCAATGAAGCCAAGTAAACTCCTTCGTCATCATGACCTATGATAATCAAATCTTTATCTTTGTAAATGGTAAGAATAAAATTTTTCTGATTGCCCTGTAAAATTCCATTTGCCTTTTTTACAATCGAAGAATGAATCAGATCGCAATGATACAGACCTTCCCCTTCCGATCCTAATATCAGGCAATTATCACCGAAATCCTTAATGGCGTATGCAGCAGCATATCCGCTTGCACTTATCGGGGAAAAGGCCCACAAACCGCGGTTGGCTGTAGTTATTTGGAACAATCCATTGCCATACGTCCCCACCCAAAAGCTGTTATACGAATCTTTAAGAAAACTAAGTATGACCGAAGGTTTGAACTGAGGATCGAAAGACGATAATCGATTGCTGGTCTCATCAAACAGTTTCAATCCATTTCCCCAGGTGCCAATATACATAGTCTTATTATCCTTTGCGAAAACACGGTAAGGTTGATTCACTTTGGTGCAAACAGGTGTTATCAGAGGTTGGAGGGGATTTGCAGGATTGAACCTGACTTGCATAATTCCTTCATTCCATGTAGCACAAAGAAATCCCCCTTTTGCATCATTACTTTTTGACAATTGGCTTACACAAAGATGCGGGTCACAGACCTTCCACTGTTTTCGGTTTGGCTGATAAAGATACAATCCGGCATAGGTACCTGCCCATATTTGATTTGCAGGTTGTTCTATAATACTGGAGACAATGAAACCTTTGAGATGAATGTTCGCGTGATATTTGAATTTCCCCTTACCGGCCAGGTTAAGTTCATACAATCCCTCTTCCCAACTTCCCAGCCACATTCTTCCACGACTGTCTTCATAAATAGAGATCACCCGTTGAGGATATCGTTCGGTTAATTTACTAATATGAGTAAATGTTCCCTTTTTGGGGTCATATACATCGGCACCTCCGGTCTTGAAACCAATCCACAACAAGCCATGAGAGTCAAAACAGAGTGTTTCAATATTGTTTTCGCTGATACAATTAGCGTTCCCGTTCTCCTTCTTGAACACTTTGAACACTTTCCCATCGAAACGACATAACCCATCGTTGGTAGCAATCCACACGTAGTTTTCGTTTTCGCAAATAGCGGTAACATCCGTACCGGAAAGGCCCTGACTGGCTGTAAAATGGGCTATTTCGGTTGCTTTAATAATACCGGAAAGGGCTACAAAGAGCAGCAAGAGTATCCAAAAGCATATTTTAAAATGTACCCTCATGCAATCATTTCGTTAGGAATAAGAGGCTGTTCAATAATTATCAAAAATAGCTATAAATTCTGTGTTTTGTTTGGCAAGAAATACGAGATGTTACTTTGAATCCAAATCTGCTGAATTATATACTACATTCCACAAAAAATACCGTTTATACTGATCATTCATTCGTTGCCTGAAATCCTCCCAATTGCGCTTCTCTTTGGGCGACCATACCACTTCGCTCATGGCACTCAGGCGAGGAAAAAGCATGTACTCCACTTTCCGGGGATTGCTCATATATTCTGTCCACACATTGGCCTGCGCACCTATCACAAATTGTTCTTTTCCCGGTGCTATTTGCGGTAACACAGGTTCGATATGGTAAGTTTTGCTTACGGAAGTGACACCACCCCAATTGGCAACCAGCGAATCTTCCTCAGCATGTTGCGGGTAGTCGAAATAAAAGCCATAACTTGGAGTCATAATGGTGAAATGATTAGTGGACGTAGCCTTCAAACAACCGCTCGAGCCATCACCGCGCCAACTCATGATATAGGCTTTCGTATTCACATCTTCGTCCAATGTTTCATCCCAAGCAATAATTTTACGTCCTTTACTTTCCACGTATTTCTCGACACGGTTTACCATGTAACTTTGCAGAGAAGCTTCGTTGGAAAGCCCTTCGTTTTTAATCCTTGCCTGACATTTCGAACACTCTTTCCACCGGTCTCTCGGACATTCATCGCCGCCGATATGAATAAATATGGAAGGGAAAAGACCAACTACTTCGTCGATTACTTTTTCCAAAAATGTGAAAACGCTATCGTTGCCCACGCACAAAACATCTTTGGAAATACCCCATATTTGCGACACCTGATACCCTTTACCACGACAACCCAAATAGGGATAAGCGCTGAGTGCAGCCAAGCAATGGCCGGGCATTTCAATCTCAGGCACTACCGTGATATATCGTTCGGCAGCATATTTCACCACGTCGCGTATTTCGTCCTGCGTGTAAAATCCACCATAGCGTTTGCCATCGTTGCCGTTGCCGGGATAGAGTCCGGTAATGGTGCCGTCACGCCATGCTCCGACTTGAGTCAGTAAGGGAAACGCTTTGATTTCAAGCCGCCATCCCTGATCGTCGCACAAATGCCAATGGAAACGATTCAACTTGTGATAGGCCATATAATCAAGTATCTTCTTGATAAAGCTTACCGGGAAAAAATGGCGGCTGACATCCAGCATCAATCCGCGGTAGGCAAAACGGGGCTTGTCGTTGATTATCACATACGGGAGAGAAATCTTTCCAACGGTTTTTTCTGTGGGAAATAATTGCAGAAGCGACTGCACACCATAAAAAACACCGGTTTCCGACCCTTCAATCAAAATACCTTTACCGCTTATTTCCAGTTTGTAACATTCCGGTTTGTAGTACCGGTTGTGTTTTAGCCGGATCATTGCCGACCCTCGTGGCGAAAAAATTGAAGTAAGGTTAAGCCTGTAGATCTCTTTGCAATAATTGCGCAAAAAATCGGCGGCTTGTCCCAGCTGTTTGTCATACAAAAGTCCTGCTCCCTGAACGAGCATGAAATTTGCCTTTTTAGGGATAGAAATCCGGGCCGGAAGGGGAATAATAGATTGTCCTCCGACAGATAAACCCATGAATATTGACACGAATAAAATAAGCAAAAAACGATGCATTTTTCTGAATTTAGTTTGCCTCAAGGTAACTTTTTTTCGACGGCATATTCCGGAACAAACCGTATTTGTTTGATTTCAGCTCGGCCTTCATCCAACTTGGAGGGCAACCGATCGTAATATATTTTCTCCGTATTTTTCCACGGACGGATTTCGATCTGAAGATCGGCACACTCCATCTGGCCATCAGGACGGTTCAAAGTCATTTTCCAGGTGGTATTGTTGTTCAGGTTATCGGCAACGAGATGGTTATTCAGCCTCACAGAAACACGGTCGCCCACATAGGCCACTGCCAGATAAAGGTTATTCAACCCTTCGCGATAATTGCAGGGGACATGCACCGTCCATTCTCTGAAATCAGGAATTGTTTGGGAACTGACATCCTTACGGGGTTCGGCAATGGCTGGAGCTTGAAATCCGAGCGGATATACCGGTTTGTCGCCATACACGGCAGGGAGGTAGTACTGCTCGGACGACAACCACGACTCATCGCTGCTAAAATCGTAGCGTTCACTGTTGAAATATTCGATAATGACGCGGGCAGCAAAGGCCTTCTGCCCGGCTTCAAGCGGAAAATCCACCAGCAAGATATTCTCTCCTTTTTTCACGTAACCTGTAATGTCGATAACATTCAGTTTGTTGGGTTCGATTGTTTGTCCACACCAGTTTTCATTAATACGCAGGCGACAGGCCGATTCGGGTGCTATCACCAATTTTGCCCATTTTATCAGAGCAGGATTTATGGCGCTGAACTCTTTCTGAAACATGTGGTGATTCAGCAGGTTATCAGGCCTTATCTGTCCTGTGGAGGTAACCAACCATTTGGCATCCTGCAAGGCTCCTTTCGGTGATGCGTTGCAAATCCGTGTCTGTTCGGGCTGATTGAAATGGTATTCGGTAAACAAATCAGACTTTTCAGGGGTGAACATATTGACGATCATGCTATTACTCGTACTCATTATCTTCAGTCGATCATCCTGCATATAAAGCGTTGCTTGCGAAAGGAAGAACTGCTTTTCATGATTATTTTTTTCGAGAATCCACGCATATTTTCCTTCTTCCTTCGATAAAATAACTATTTGTTGCTGTTCACCCGATTTTTTTATGATGGAAATAACACAATTTTTTCCAGGATTCAGTGCCGACACCAACCAATTTTTACCATTATCGGTTACTTTTCCGCTGGAAGATTTTATCGAAGAAATATTTCGGGTATCGAATGAGAATTCTGGTTTTGTATTCAAATCCTGAACGAAAATCCAGTTTCCTTTTTTGTCACAGAAAAGTGGTTGCGCCGTAGCGTATTGGAGATTGATCCCGTTCAAATCCATATTGATCGGCCAGACAAAGAGGCTGCTGTCGGGCACATTGACAGGTGTGGATGGAAAGGTAAACGTTTGCTGTTTTAATTTCACCGAAAAACGGACATCCTTTTTTGCGGCAGTAGGATTGTTCCGGCAATAATTAATGACGAAAAAGAATCCCGAATCGTCTTTGAGGCGAGCGGCATATTGGAAGTCGTCTTTTGCAGTCGCCGCAAAAACAGGTTCTGTTGGCGCCAACAGATGACCGAATTCCCGAAGGAAATAATTGAAGCGTTTCACCTCGTAATAAGATTCGTTGAGTGAACCATCTTCACGAATAGCCGCCTGAAAATCATACGAAATCGGCGAAAGTTCACACCAGTATCCCGTTTCGTCTTTATTTTCTTCCATAGTAGAATAAACACCAAGCGGTTGCGAGGCTC
>CAZFTY010000034.1:0-10912 GCA_964521835.1 uncultured Microbacter sp. | reverse complement strand
TTCTTTCTCTTTTTCAATTGCATCAAAATGAGAAGCTTTCTCTTCTCTGTATTTTTGTAGCAGCTCTTTAAGAATAGTTTCGGTTTCATCTACCTTAGGCTCAAAATCAGCTTCTTCTCCGCCGTTTTCAATAAAAGCTTTCTTTTCAGCTTCCAAATCGGCTTTATGCTTTTTGTAAAACAGTTGTCTGATTGCATCAACCTCATCCTTTTCGATTTCAGCGACGTCCTTATTCATGATTTCTTTTAGTTTCTCAATCAATTCCGTTTGGGAGAGCGTTGCATAAGAATCAAGAAAATTGTTAGCTTTCGTACTATTATCCTGTTCTTGCTCTACTATTACATTAGCAGTTTCTGGTAGAGTAATTGATTCTGTTTGACCAGCTTCATTTTCCGGGAGTTGATCTTTGTTGTCATCCATTAAGTCCATGCGCTTGTGAGGTTATGAGTGTTTTGGGGATCTTGTGAATTTCGTATCAATGCGCAAAATTCACTTATTCATATAAATGCAAAAGTAGTTACTTTTTTTGTGATTGCAAACAAAATGACCTAATTATCTGAGGTTCTAAAATCGTCCGTGACATGTTTCCTGCGTGATTGATCTATTATTTATTTTTTAATTTGTTACGTTTTGGCACAATCTTTCTATCTTTGCAAATATTCTTTTTATAAACGTATAACGATTACTATCTTAAGCGGATAGTGCTCTAATTTCTTAATTTGTTCGTAAATGAAAACTATTTTGATAACCGGAGGAGCCGGTTTTATCGGATCTCATGTGGTTCGGTTATTTGTGAATAAGTATCCGGAATATCATATCGTCAACCTGGATGCATTGACTTATGCCGGAAATCTTGAAAATCTTGTTGATGTTTCTGACCGACCTAATTATACCTTTGTTAAAATAGATATTACAGATACAGAAGCAATTAAACAATTGTTTCAGCAATACGATTTTCATGGTGTCATTCATTTGGCTGCCGAATCGCATGTGGACAGATCGATTACAGATCCGTTTTCATTTATTCGTACCAATATTTTGGGTACAGTCAATTTAATTCATGCGGCTAAAGAGGCATGGAAGGGAAACATGGAAGGGCGTCGGTTTTATCACATCTCGACTGACGAAGTGTATGGTTCTCTTGGAAAAACAGGCATGTTCGCGGAGACTACTTCGTACGATCCGAGAAGCCCATATTCCTCATCCAAAGCGAGTTCCGATCATTTGGTAAGGGCATACCACCATACATACGGTCTGCCGGTTGTGGTTTCGAACTGCTCCAACAATTATGGCTCTCACCAGTTCCCCGAGAAGTTAATTCCGCTCTCGATCAACAATATCAAACACAATAAACCCATTCCCATTTATGGCAAAGGCGAAAACATTCGCGACTGGTTATTTGTAGAAGATCATGCAACGGCAATTGATACTATTTTCCATCACGGACAAAATGGAGAGACCTATAATATCGGTGGGATTAACGAATGGACTAATATCGATTTGATTCGTCTGTTATGCAAGATCATGGATAAAAAGCTGGGTCGTTCGGAAGGTGAATCGGCAAAACTGATTACGTTTGTTACCGATCGGGCCGGACATGATTTGCGTTATGCTATCGACTCTTCCAAATTACAAAGAGAACTGGGATGGCATCCTTCACTTCAGTTTGAGGAAGGCTTAGAAAAAACAGTCGATTGGTATTTGGCCAATGAAGCCTGGATGGTGAATATTACAAGCGGTGAATACCAAAAGTATTATGCCAAACAGTACGAAAACAGATAGATGATTTATATAAACCTGAAATCGGAGTCGTATTTGTCTGGTTTCAGGTTTATTCCTTTTTGTAACGCTACTTTTTTCTAAAGATTTATGTCTGCAGCAAAAAAAATATTCTATACCGAGTCGTTGGTTGAGTTGGATGAGATTCTCAAAAAACTCGATAATACGGAGATGCCTTTGGAAGAGTTGTCGCCATTGGTGAAACGCGCGTCGTTGATTATACAACGATGTAAACAGCAACTGTTTGAGGTAGATACAGAGATTCAGCAAATGCTCGATGAACTGGAGTAAATCGGTCAGGCCAATAATGCCATAATTTTGGGAAGAAAGATTATAGCACCCACAACTACGGACATCGTAGCCAAAACAAGTACTGCACCTGCTGCGATGTCTTTTACCACCCCTGCTTTTTCGTTCCATTCGGGAGAGACCAGATCCACCAACGTCTCGATAGCACTGTTTGTCATCTCCGCCGCAATAACTATTCCTATACATAAAACGACGCAAATCCATTCAAAAGCACTGATAGACAACAGAATGCTTAACGCAATAGCGACTATGGCAATACACGTATGTATTTTTATATTGACTTGCCCTTTCGCGTAAGCCGTCGCTATTCCTCTCAAAGCATATCCGAAACTTCGGATTAAGCGGCTTATGGAGAATCCCTTTTTATCCATCTTAGTGATTAAAGAATGTTGCGATGTTGGTCGCAAACAGTTTTACTGCGATTGCCAACAAAATTACGCCAAAGAATTTCCGGAGAATGTAGATACCTCCTTTGCCGATTAATTTTTCAATTTTATCGGTCAGGCGGAGTACTAAATAGACAAACGCCATATTTAATAACAGCGCAATTATTATATTAATTGTTTGATACTCAGCTCGAAGAGAGAGTAGGGAGGTGAATGATCCCGGACCGGCAATGAGAGGGAATGCGAGGGGAACAATGGACGCAGTTTGAGCCGGCCCATCCATTTTAAATATTTCGACACCCAGCGTCATTTCCATTGCCATGATGAAAATAACAAACGATCCGGCTACTGCAAATGATTTTACATCCACACCAAACATGCTCAACACAATATCTCCGGCATACAGAAATCCGAGCATTACAGCAAAAGATGCACCGACAACCATTAACGGATTTATCTTTTGTTTTTGTTTGATACTTAAAACTATAGGGATAGAACCAAGCACATCAATAATAGCAAAAAGTACGACAAAAGCACTTGTTATTTCTAATAAATTGATGTTCATAATAATTAAGTTGATAGTATTTAGTCACTTGTAAAGTTTTGCAAATTTTGCAAAACTTTACAAAGGTACAAAATATTTATGAATTTTCAATCGCAATTTATACGACTGGTAGTTGTTCTCGCTTTTCGAGCAGAACCACATTTTCTACGTGATGTGTGTGTGGAAACATATCAACCGGTTGTACTTTAGTCACTTTGTATTGCTCGTTAAGCAGGCTTAAATCTCTGGCCTGGGTGGCCGGATTACAACTGACATAAACAATTTTTTGTGGTGAAGCAAAAAGCATGGCATCAATTACATCGGTATGCATTCCGGCGCGCGGAGGGTCGGTAATGATTACATCCGGATGTCCATGTTCATTTATAAAATCTTCATTCAGAATGTTTTTCATGTCTCCGGCATAGAAGATCGTATTATCGATCCGGTTCAAGTCCGAATTGATTTTTGCATCTTCGATTGCTTCCGGCACATACTCTATTCCGATTACCTGCTTTGCCTGACCGGCAACAAAATTGGCAATGGTACCCGTTCCTGTGTAGAGGTCATACACCAACTCGGTGCCCGACAACCGGGCAAAGTTCCTGACAACTTTGTAAAGCTCGTAAGCTTGTTTTGAGTTGGTTTGATAGAAAGATTTCGGCCCGATTTTGAACTTCAAGTCTTCCATTTGCTCAAAAATATAGTCGTTTCCATGGAACAGAACAACCTCCTGATCTGTGATGGTATCGTTCGCCTTTTCATTGATTATATACACCAACGACGATATTTGAGGAAACAGCGACAGGAGGTGATTTAACAACCTCTCGCGTTCTTCCTTCAATTCTTTGAAGAATACCATAATGAGCATCAATTCCCCGGTTGTAGAGGTGCGAACAATCATATTACGAAGGAATCCATCCCTGTTTCGCAAATCGAAAAATGGCAGATTATTATCTGTAGCATAGTCTCTTACAGCCAAACGTATCTGATTGGATATATCATCCTGCAACCAACACTTTTTTATGTCTAAAACTTTATCGAAAAGCGTTGGAATATGAAATCCCAAAGCATTCATATCGTCAAACTGAGTGCCTGATTTGATCTCCTCTTCGGTCATCCAGCGCTTGTTTGAAAAGGTAAATTCAAGTTTATTCCGGTAGTGTGTCGTTTGCGCAGAACCAAGAATAGGTGACGTTTCCGGTAGTTCAATTTTGCCTATCCGGGTCAGATTATCGGTAACCTGCTGTTGTTTGTATTTTAATTGCGACTGATAATTCAGATGCTGCCATTTACAGCCACCACAGACCCCAAAGTGTTCGCATATGGGATTTACCCTCTCTTCGGAATAAGTATGGATATTAATCGCTTTTCCTTCGGCATAACTATTTTTTTTACGTGTCAGTTGAACATCGATAATGTCGCCGGGAGCAACGTAAGGAATGAAAATGACCATATCATTGTTTTTGGCAATTGCTTTGCCTTCGGCTGCTACATCCGAAACAATGATATTTTCAAGAATGGGTAATGGTTTTTTTGTTCGTTTCACAATATAAAAATTTGAATGCAAAAGTAGAGTTTTATCATCTCCACTCCAAACGGAAAATAGGATTTTAATGAATGTAGAATCGAAAAATATCGGGGTAGGATTGATAGAAAAAAAAATATTGAATTCTCAGACGCTAAAAATAAGATATTATGATATGCTTGATATTGTCATGTAATGTGTTATCCGAGATATGCTCTTATTGATCCGATAGGGGCATCTACAGAAGAAATTTAAATTGATCTCTTTTGTGATCGCCTCTCCATAATCGAGATATAGAATTACCCTCATTTTACATCTGTACTGTATAATTGCAAATGAAGGATCACAATACATTTGTATTGTGACACTGTTTTATGATACAAATCTAAATTAAGCCGTTACTGTTATGGATGTTTACAATCGTAAAATTCGCTCTTTTTATAATTTTGATAATCGCTATTTTATGAGTTATATATATCATATTATCAGCTGTATATACTAAATATATAATGTTTAGATTGAATTGAAAGAGCGGGTTATCGCCATATTACGCTTAATCATCTATCATTTCAATGTACTAAATACATAATATGTTGTTTATTAGTATATAATACATGTTATATAAATAATTAATTCATATATAGAATGGTAATAAAATTGCAGTAAAACTCTATTCTGTAATTATTTATTATAATGTAATAATAATCTGCGTATATTTACAAATGTATCGCGTATGTGTATCTAAATACAAATGTATTGTGTTGTAAATGTAAAGATTATTGTTTACATTTGTAGCGTAGTAAATCAGGCCTAAAGGTGTCGGTTTTACAATTAGATTGGTAAAATTCGGTTTATAAACATTGTTCTATGAAAGATCGTATTTCGAAACTTATGGAACTGGAGCTAATATCTCCTACCCGCTTTGCGCTGATGATAGGAACTCAGCCTTCGGTGGTGTCGCATATTCTGAATGGGCGTAACAAACCCAGTCTGGAAGTTGTGCAGAAAATCCTAAACGCTTTCCCGACAATCAATCCAGACTGGCTTATTTTTGGCACAGGATCGATGTATCGCGAAGAATTGCCTTCTCGTCAGGCTTCATTATTCGATATCAAACCGGAAATATCAAGTAATTCTGTTAGTTACGAGCCAAAAACAGAGGAAAAAAAACAGCAGGAAAAAGAGATGAAGCAGGTGGAAGCAGTCAGGTCTCCGGAAATAAAAGAGGTTGTGAAAGAAAAAACGGTCAAAAAGATTACGGTATATTATTCGGATATGACATTTGAAGAATTTCTTCCCAATTCTTCCAAAGAGTGATGTAGAAGTTACTGACAACTATTGTGATTTAAGAGATAACTGCGTAATTTTGCAGTCAAATTAATGACACAATGAAAAAATGCTCGTTAGACATGGTTGTTTCCGCGAATATTTCGTTGGGAGGCAGCCATTTTTTATTGAAATTTACCCAGGCGGAGCCATTACCCGAGATGTTACCCGGGCAATTTGTGCAGGTACGGATCGATAATGCGCCGAGTGTATTCCTTCGGAGGCCTATATCTGTTAATTATGTGGATAGAGTCAACAACGAGCTATGGCTTTTGGTTCAAAAAGTAGGAGATGGTACCCGAAAAATGGCTGAATATCAGGTTGGCGACATTGTCAATATGCTTCTTCCTCTTGGCAACTCCTTTTCAATGCCCCAAGAGAGCCAATCACGCTTGCTGTTAGTGGGTGGTGGTGTAGGTATTGCTCCTTTATTATTTATGGGTTCTAAGCTAAAGCAAGAGGGCTTTGCGCCGATGTTCCTGCTGGGAGCCCGGTCGGCAGCCGGATTGATGCAACTGGATGAGTTCGAAAAGCTGGGAGAGGTTTATATTACGACCGAAGATGGATCTGCGGGAGAGAAAGGCTTTGTAACCCAACACTCGATATTACAAGAGCCGATTGATATGATCTATACCTGTGGCCCGACCCCCATGATGCAGGCCGTAGCCCGCTTTGCGCAGTCTGAATCGATAAATTGCGAGGTCTCTCTTGAAAACAAAATGGCTTGCGGCATCGGTGCCTGCTTGTGTTGTGTTACACAAACGCAAACAGGTCATAAATGCGTGTGCACCGATGGTCCAGTATTCAACTCTAAAGAATTATCATGGCAGATTTAAGCGTAAAAATAGGTACAGTAGAGTTTAAAAATCCCGTCACTACGGCCTCAGGAACTTTTGGTTTTGGCGAAGAGTATGTCGATTTCATGGATCTCGGCCGAATAGGTGGAATTTTCACCAAGGGAACGACCATTCTTCATCGGGAAGGGAATGCTTATCCGCGAATGTCCGAAACTCCTTCGGGTATGTTAAATGCTGTGGGACTGCAGAATAAAGGGGTCGACTACTTCATTTCCTCTATTTATCCACACATTAAAGGATATGATACCAATATTATGGTCAATGTGTCGGGGTCGACTATTGAAGATTACGTAGCTACGGCGGAAAAAATAGATGCTCTCGACAAAATACCTGCTATCGAGCTGAATATATCGTGTCCGAATGTGAAACAAGGTGGAATGACATTTGGAGTGAGTTGTTCGGGAGCTGCAGAGGTGGTCAAAGCTGTCCGCAAGGCCTATTCCAAAACGTTGATCGTTAAATTATCCCCGAATGTAACCGATATTGCCTCTATAGCTAAGGCTGTGGAGGATGAAGGAGCCGATTCCGTTTCGTTGATAAATACGCTTTTGGGTATGGCAATTGATGCCGAAACGAGAAAACCATTGCTCTCGACCGTTACCGGAGGGCTGTCGGGGCCTTGCGTGAAGCCTGTGGCCCTGCGTATGGTATGGCAGGTTGCAAAAGCCGTTAAAATCCCTGTTATAGGATTGGGGGGCATCATGAACGCTACCGATGCAATCGAATTCTTCCTGGCTGGGGCTACCGCGATACAAATCGGCACCGCCAACTTTATCGATCCGGCAGTAAGCGTCAAAGTTGTGGATGGAATCAATCAATACCTCGATCAGCATGGATATTCATCCATATACGACATTATTGGTGCATTAGACATTTAAACCGGGTGAATAAATCCGGTATATCTTTCTGATTATACTGTTATAGCGCTTGCGTATACTTTTGTGTATAAATAGCAGATAATAAACACAATGTGCGTTGCGAATCACAATATGCGAGCTACAGCTATATGATCTTCGCAAGTGGTTTGGTCGTTTATATTGTACTAATGCAGTGGTATTCGGATCGTAACCGAAAGCCGGCACTTTATTTATTAGTGCACGTCTTTATGCGCCTGTAATCTACAAAAGCGTATGAATAAGGACACTTTTCGCCCGGAAGCAGCTCTTCTCTCTTAGTCTCGATCCATTGCGTTTTATAATCTATCTGAGGAAAAAAGGTATCACCTTCGAGTTCGGCGTGAATATGGGTCAGGTAGAGCCGATCGGCCAGCGGTAAAGCTTGGCTGTAGAGAGTACCTCCTCCTATAATAAATACTTCATCTTCATTTTCACACCTTTCCAGTGCCTTTTCCAGCGAATCGACCACAATACAATTTTCAATTTCCGGCGTAGACCTGCTTAGAACAATGTTTGTACGATTAGGTAAGGCACCCTTGGGAAGAGACAAAAACGTCCGGTGCCCCATGATGACTGTATGGTGCAGAGTCAGTTCTTTGAATCGTGTGAGGTCGCCCGGAAGGTGGCAAAGCAATCCGTTGTTTTTGCCAATAGCATTATTTGATGCGACAGCTGCTATAATTGAGATGTGAGGCATAGGTAGTAAGAAAAATGAAATGCAAAAGTACATAAAAAGTTCCCTAAAAATAGGGAAGAGGTGATTCTTTCTTGCAATGAAATTCTTGTTTTGGTCTCAAAAATCGGATAATCTTACAAAATGTATATTTTTGATAAATAATACATGGCTGAGTTGATTGTTTTAAGCCCGTTTTTATCAGTATTGCGCGCATAAGTTAGTCTTTCGTGAATAATCCACATATTGTAAGGAATGTAATAATCTGCAAGGAAATTTAGCTTATTTTTTGAATTTTGACGCGTAAATAGCATTTTTTCTTCCTATTTTAAGCGGATAAAATGCTAAATTTGCGAGTAATTATTAACACATCATTATCCAATACGACACATGGCAAAATTAACAAGAGAAGATGCCTTGAATTATCATAAACAAGGCAAACCGGGTAAAATTGAAGTAGTTCCCACCAAACCTTATAGTACGCAAACAGATCTATCTCTGGCTTATTCGCCGGGTGTGGCCGAGCCATGTCTTGAAATAGAGAAAGATCCGGATACCGCGTATGACTACACGGCAAAAGGTAATCTGGTGGCTGTGATTTCCAACGGTACGGCAGTTCTGGGATTAGGCGATATCGGAGCATTAGCAGGAAAACCTGTGATGGAAGGTAAGGGTCTTTTATTCAAAATTTTTGCAGGCATAGATGTTTTTGACATCGAGGTAAACGAAAAGGATCCTGAAAAATTTATTCAGGCTGTGAAAGCTATTTCTCCGACCTTTGGAGGCATCAACCTCGAAGATATTAAAGCTCCCGAGTGTTTTGAAATTGAAACACGTTTGAAAGAAGAGTTAGATATTCCAATCATGCACGACGATCAGCACGGAACGGCCATTATATCGGCTGCCGGATTGATCAATGCCCTCGAAATAGTAGGTAAAAAAATCGACGAAATCAAAATTGTGGTGAATGGTGCCGGTGCGGCTGCCAATTCATGTGCCCGCTTGTATATTTGCTTAGGTGCGAAACGTGAAAACATCATCATGGTCGACAGTAAGGGTGTGATTTGTGATACGCGGACTAACCTGACTCCTCAGAAAAAAGAGTTTTCCACTTCACGTACTGATCTTCATACTCTGGCTGATGCCGTATATGGTGCCGATGTTTTCCTTGGATTATCAGTTGCCGGTGTGTTGAGCAAAGAAATGGTTCGTACGATGGCTAAAGATCCGATTGTGTTTGCTTTAGCAAATCCGAATCCCGAAATATCGTATGCCGACGCGATGGATTCGCGCGGGGATATCTTGTTTGCTACCGGACGTTCCGACTATCCGAACCAAATTAATAACGTATTGGGATTTCCCTATATTTTCAGAGGCGCTCTGGATGTAAGAGCCAAATGTATTAACGAAGAGATGAAGGTTGCTGCGGTATTGGCTATTGCAGAACTGGCTAAAAAACCGGTTCCTGATGTGGTGAATGCAGCCTACAACCTGAGCAAAATGAGTTTTGGTCGTTCCTACATTATTCCGAAGCCTCTTGATCCTCGGTTGTTGACCACAGTGGCTCCTGCCGTGGCTAAGGCTGCGATTGATTCGGGAGTGGCTCGTGTAAAGATTGATGATTGGGAAGCATATTCAAACAGATTACGCGAATTGATGGGGTCGGATAATAAAATGCTTCGTCATTTTGTTGAGATGGCTCGTCAGTCACCGAAGCGGGTTGTATTCTCGGAAGCCAACCACCTGAATATGCTCAAAGCCGCTGAAATGGCGAAATCGGAAGGCGTATGTATTCCTGTTTTGTTAGGCAATGAGGAACGTATTGAAAAAATGGCAGCGGAGAACAATCTCGACCTTACCGGTATCGAAATTGTGAACATGCGCCACGACAGAGAAGAAGAGCGTCGCATACGCTATGCTACTTTATTGACAGAAAAATGTGGTCGTGACGGTATGACTCTGACCGATGCGCTGGAAAAGATGTTTGAACGCAACTATTTCGGTATGATGATGGTAGAGACAGGTGATGCCGATGCTATGATTACAGGCTCGTACACCAATTTTATTGAAAATATAAACGCTGCCAAGCAGGTGATCGGAGTCAGAGAGGGTGTTAATAATATTGCGGCTATGCATATTTTGAATACCAAAAAAGGAACTTTCTTCCTTGCCGATACTCTGTTTAATCGCCATCCGGATACGGAAGTGCTTGCCGATATAGCCAAATTGGCCAATGATGCCGTTAAATTCTTTAACTATCAGCCTGTTATGGCAATGATCTCTTATTCAAACTTCGGTATGGATAAGGTCGGTAGTCCGGCAAGTGTACACTCTGTGGTAAAACGTTTGCAGAGCGAATGTCCCGATATGGTTGTCGATGGCGAAATGCAGGTAAATATTGCGCTCAACAAAAAATTGAGAGACGAGAAATTCCCATTCAACAAATTGGCAGGTAAGGATGTGAATACATTGATATTCCCTAATTTAAGTTCTGCGAATATGGCAAGTAAGCTGTTGCTTGAAATGGGGTTAGCAGATATGATCGGTCCGATTCAAATGGGACTCAACAAGCCGATTCATATTCTCGATGTAGAAAGCTCGGTACGCGATATTTTGA
>CAZFTY010000033.1:0-10943 GCA_964521835.1 uncultured Microbacter sp. | reverse complement strand
TTTCTTTTGAGCGATATCCTGTAAAGCACTGCTCCAAAGCTCTATTCGCGAATCGGGGGTGATTGTTTGAGATACTTCCCGAATGTTGACTCCGGAAGAAAAGACGCCGCCCCGAAGTGCAAGATTGAGCTTATTGACCCGATTTTCTTTTTCAATACATAATTGTCCCTGATTGCTGACAGATGCATTCAGATAATTGATTCTGGAGTTGAGGACAGTTAGTTTGGAGTCTTTTTTTGAGATATTTACACGTAATGAATCCAAATTGCAATTGGTCAGGTTGCACGATAGTTTGTCGATCACAACCTGTTTGATGTCAGGAACGGCCAATATGCCTTTGGCGTTGTGTTTGAGTCGAACCACCAATCCCGAATCGGTTACCTGCCAGGATGCGTAAGCTTCATTTTGCAGCATCAGCGTATTGCTTTTGCTTTGCTCGATGGAGAAGACAGATTCCCATGGCCAGGTATCGGTACTGTCGGGAGCGATCACATACACCCGGTCGATGGCTTTGTTGAGGCTGTGTTTGGTGTAGTTACGATAGGGATCATTCCAATTCGTGTGGTCATACATTTTTTTGATCCCGGCGGCGTTGATTGCAAAGCCGATAACAAACACGATGAACGTGCCTATTATTATGATGTTACTTGTTTTCATACTATAATAATTTTTTCATCTAAGAAAGTATGGAACTCCATGTTGCTGTAAATTATTTCCCGATAGCTATCGGGATCCCTTGGATGTTGTGCAGCACCATGTTCGTTTCATATGCTTGTTTTTTTCGTTTGGATACAATTTTGTACTTACGTTTCCGAGGCTTATTCGGTTTGTAGAGAATCGTTGTTGTGGTTCGTTTCGTTTTGAAAGTCGTTTCTGAATTTTTCGAAGCGAGCCGCAACTTCTTTGAAATCGATTTCTAATAAGAGAATCGTCTTGAAAACGTCGGGTAACGTATCTTCCAAAAACGGATCCTGTAGCGTCTCCATCACCTTTTGTCGGGCATTGTGCGCGATGAAGTAGCCGATTCCCCGCCGGTTGTAGATGATCTCTTTTTGTTCCAGATATTCGTAGGTGCGTATAACCGTGTTGGGATTGACCTCCAGCTCTATGGCCATTTCGCGTGTTGACGGAATCTTATCTTCTTCTTTGAAAATTCCCAGCAAAATTTTTTCGCACACTCTGTCGGCTATCTGGATGTATATTGAATGTTTGTCTTTGAATTCCATAGGGTCAGAGTTGTTTTTCTTTCATCTTGGAATAGAGCGCAAACCAACAGATGTAGACTAAATAGTTGGGTAGGAAGAGAATGTCTTTGTAGTCCAGTTGTTCGTATGCGTGGTTTTTTATGAAGTCAACGGTGTTGTAGCTGCAGCTTCTGAACCCTTCGATGGGCAGAATCCAGTTGAAAGTCAACTCTGGAAATGCATAGAAGAACAGAAAGAACAAAAAGATGATCGCTATAGCGGTCTTGATAATGGCATACCGCTTGAAGGTGTGCATTCCGAGCAGAATGAGCGATTGCAGCGTGAGAAAAACCAATACACTTTCTTTCATTGTTGATACTTCATATTTTGAAAAAATAGTGGCGTTTATGTGGTAGAACGAATCGTACACAGAGCGCATTATCGGAGCTGATATGGCAAATGCCGCTCCAAACGCGATTAACATTACCGGAACCATAAACAAAAAGACCGCCGCCAGTTTTTCGATAGTGCTTGTCGGCTGGGTGAAGTAAGCAAGTTGTTTGGTGTGCGTATTGATAGTGCGGAAATAGGCCAGCAAGATAAATGTAGCGCAAACGCCCAATGAGATAATAAAGGTCGGCAGGGTATCGAAGTGGTGATTGGAACCCGGATTTTTCAGATCCCATGTATTGGATTGATACAGAAGGAAAAAATCGAAAGCCACCAGCACAATGAATGACCCGATATACAACAGGTAATTCTCTAACCACTGCTTGCGGGCAAGCAATGCAAATCGTTTGATAGAAAAAATATTGTTCATCGTTTGATTAATTTAAATTGAATATCTGGTTAATCTTTTCAGGACAATTTTGCACTCCGTTGAATAATAGCTCCATATCGAGTTGTGAATCTTCCTCGTTCACATTGTTGAGCATAATGTTATGCCCTTTCAGCGAACTCTCGGAGTAGATAATTTCCTTATCGTTGCTCACCGTTTGTACAGTCTTGAAACAGAGTTTTTGGGTGATGGTTTCGGCATTCTCATCTAATAAAATCCGGCCATTGTGCAAAATAAGCAGATGGTCAATGAGGCTTTCCAAATCGCGCACCTGATGGGTGGAGATGATGATGCACCTGTCTTCGTTGGCAATGGAAGCCATAATCCGTCTGAACTGTCTTTTAGAGGGAATATCGAGTCCGTTGGTAGGCTCGTCGAACAGCAGGAGGCGTGTGTTTGTGGCAATGCCGAATCCGATCATCACCTTTTTCTTTTCTCCGTACGACAGAGAGCGCAGGCTATTGTCGGGACTGATTTCAAATTCTGAGAGGTAGCGGTGAAACTGCTTGATGTCGAATTCCGGATAGAAGGGGGCATTCAGGCTGACGAATTTGCTGATTCGCATATCCGGCATGTAAAACTCTTCCGGCAAGAAGAAGAGTTCGCGCATCAGCGAAGGATTTTTGCAGGCCGCTTTCTCTCCCAGTGTCGTGCACGATCCGGAAGAAGGGGTTGCCAACCCGCACATCATTTTGAGCAGAGTGGTTTTTCCGGCTCCGTTTTTGCCAAGCAGTCCATAAATGGAGCCCGGCTGAAGTGTCAGATTTAAATTACTGAACACCTCTTTTTTCTTTGAATAGGCAAAATTTACGTTGTTCAAGGTTATCATACTCTATTTGTTTAGTGTTCTACATAACTAATACACTGCAAATATAATGGCTTTGTTGATTATTTCCAACTGTTTTCCGTAAAAAATTTATCGGTATTTTATATATTACTGTATATTATGGCATTATAAACAAAAAATCCCGGGGCTGTTGGGCCCCGGGAGTATCTTTCGGACTATTTTACGCTTAATTTTCGTCGGCTTTCGGAGTTTCGTCGGGAGATTCTGCGGTAGAATCTTCTCCAATTTCAGCATTCAGGCCGGCAACAACCTTGGGCAACTCTTCTACCGGAACATTTATTTCCTCTATTTCGGAGGAGGGAGTCGGCTGATCGTCTTCCGTTTCCTGTTCGGCCGTATCTTCTTTCATTCGTTCTGTTATGCAGTGAAAAACACGTCCCGGGAAATTCTCCACCCAGCGCAGGTTGTGCGTAGCAATAATCACTGCAGTACCGGCTTTGTGTATCTCGTAGAGCAAAGAGATCAGTTCGTTCCCATTTTCACCGTCTAAGTTTCCGGTGGGCTCGTCGGCCAGAATCAGTTCCGGAGAGTTGAGCAGGGCGCGTGCAATGGCAATGCGTTGCTGTTCGCCACCCGATAGCTGATGCGGCCACCTCTTTGCCTGTTTCTGCATGTTGACCTGTTGCAGCACCTGCAGCACCTGATTTTCGATTGCCTCTTTATTTTTCCAGCCGGTGGCTTTCAATACAAATGCCAGATTGTCGAATACGTTGCGGTCGGGCAGAAGTTGAAAATCCTGAAAGATGATTCCTATTTTTCTCCTCAGAAAAGGAATTTGCGTTCGTTTGATCTTGCGCAGGTCGTAGTCAAAAATATGCGCTTCGCCGGCCTCGATGCGCAGTTCGGCATAAAGCGACTTGAGAAACGAACTTTTTCCGCTACCGACTTTACCCAGAAGATATATAAAATCGCCCTGTGAAACCCGCAGGTCGACACTGCTGAGTACCGTTACATCTCCATGACAAATATCAACACCTTTGTACGAAATAAGTTCTTTTGCTTCCATTTATTAATCTGATTTTTAGTCATTAATCGTTGAAGCTCTCCATCGCTTTCTGGAAAATGCGGCGGCTTTTCGATCCGTCTATTTTTCCCGAAGGCCCGGTGATGCAACCATCCTCACAGGCCATTACTTCGATGAAGTTGCCGGGGGCTTTCCCTTTCGCGAAAGCGCGAAGCAAAGCTACATTTTTTTTGTCAATGTTGGCTACTAAAACAGGCTTTATCGACACGTCGGGATACATTCCCTGAACGGCAGCCGCCACTCCGCCCGAACGGGCAAACCCTTTGCCGGGTTTGGGGGCATCGCAACATGCGGCACCGCTATTTGACGGGGTAATTTCAATCTCGAGGCCATCAAAAACCGAATCGAGCTCTTCAAACGTCCAAACGTAGTCCACACTTTTGTTGTTGAACATCTCCTTGCGTTTGGCCACACACGGTCCGATAAAGACGATCTTTGCATCGGGATATTTTTGGCGTACGATGTCAGCCGTGTAGTACATGGGCGATTTTGTGGTTGATACAAATGGCTTCATCTCTGGTAAATGCTTCTTTACCAGTTCGGTGTATGCAGGGCAGCAGGAAGTGGTCATAAATTGCTGACCCTCTTCGAGCTTTTCGCGCAACTCTTCCCCTTCGTTACGGGTAGTGACCATGGCACCGTGAGCCACCTCTTCTACTGCATGGAATCCGATGGCCTTGATGGCCTGAAATATGTCGGCAATCGGGTTTTCGTATTGCGACATGACCGAAGGAGCTGGGATGGCAACAACCTTCACGCCGTTTTTGATGGCTGTGAGAACGTCAAATACCTCGGATACTTCAAAAATGGATCCGAAGGGGCAGGCATTGATACACTTGCCACAGTAGATACATTTCGATTCGTCGATCTTCTCAATTCCGTTCTCGTCTTTTGAAATAGCCTTCACCGGACAAACCTCTTCGCACGGGATAGGAATATAAACGATGGAGTGATACGGGCAAGCCTCTTTGCAAATACCGCAACTGATGCACTTCGAGTTCTCGATACTGGCCTGTCCGTTTTCGCGGAACGCGATGGCGCTTTTGGGGCAGTTCATGGCGCAGGGGCGCGCTACGCAACCGCGGCATAGGTTCGATACCACGTAATTGACCTTTACGCAGGAGGTACAGGCTTCGTCGACTACGGTAAGAATGCGGGGATTTTGTTGGCGGGGAGCAAGAGCTTCACGGGCATAGGCCGACAAAGGTTTGAGCTCATCCTCTTCCTGATCGATGCCGAAACCGAGGATCGGCAACATCTTGTATTTTATTACAGCACGTTCTTTGTGAATACAGCACCGCCCTTTGGCTACTGCATGTTTGGGAGACATTTCAATAGGAATGCGGTCGATGCTTTCAATCATTTTATTTTCTTTCCAGAGTTTTACAAGTCTGGAAATGAGCACCCGGCGCACAATCATTGTGTTATTTGCAAATGCCATTGCTAAAAAGTATTAAGGTGATTTTTTCGTTGTATTGCTCAAATATAGTGTGCTAAAAGGACAGATTCAGGCTGCACGGAGAGTGTGTTTTTTTCGTGTTGCAAAGGTAATACTTTTCATTTAATTATAGAAAATGAAAAAATGACGGATTATCGCAAGGTCTGATTTATTGTGTTATCTTTGTGTTTGTCTGTTGACATGCATACTCTTGTCGGCAAAATATCGAATAGTGAATATGGAAGATTCTGTTACAATTACGACCAGAAAAAAACTGTTTGTGCTGGTTGGTAGTGCTGTCGGACTAACGGTGTTGGCTTCTCTTTTGGCATCGGTTGTTCTTATGTTTGATACGATGACCCAGGGGAGTGGTGCCATCACGGGGACGGCAAATGCTATGTTTCTGAAAATAACGCAACTCATCATAACGGTGGTCACGTTTTTTGTGCCGGTACTGCTTTTGTGCAAAATGTGCGGGATAAAGAGCGCAGCCTTCGTAAAGGCCGATAAGCAGTTTGCATTGCCGCTATTGCTGCTGGTTGTTGTTGTGATTGTGTCGATACAGCCGTTTATGAATGCGACAGCCGAGTGGTTTTCCGGTTGGTCGTTGCCTTCATCTTTTTCCTGGCTCGAACGCTCGCTGAAAGAGATGGAAAAGCAGAATCTGGATCTGGTAAGCCGGTTTCTGGATGTACACTCTGTCGGAGGGTTGTTATTCAATATTTTAGTGGTGGCGATTGCTCCTGCCATTTGCGAAGAGTTCTTCTTTCGCGGTGGCCTGCAGCAGGTGTTTGCCGAAAAAATGAACCGGCATAGCGCTATTTGGCTTACGGCTGTTATTTTCAGCGCGGTGCATATGGAGGTCAGCGGTTTCCTTCCGCGCGTGGTGTTGGGAGCTTGTTTTGGGTATCTGTTTGTCTGGACAGGTACGATCTGGCTTCCGGTGATTGCTCATTTCATCAACAATCTGGTAGGTGTTGTGATTGAGTATCTGATATACAATCATATGGCGGCTAAAAGTCTGGAGAAAATAGGCACGGGAGATACGTTTTGGGTTACCTGTTGCGGATTGATACTGTTTCTGGTAGCCTTAGCGCTTATCTTTCGGCAGCGGATTTTAGAGCCGGTCACCCGGTAACGAATTTTATCCGATACAAGATGGTTCCTTTGCTCCAACATTTGATACATCTCGTTTTTCCGAATCTTTGCATCGTTTGCAATGAAAACCTGATGAATGGCGAAGAGGCGGTTTGCTTTTCGTGTCTCTCCAAATTGCCGTATACCGGCTTTCACCTTCAGGCGGGCAACGTGGTGGAGAAGCGGTTTTGGGGAAAGTTTCCGGTAGGACATGCCACGTCGCTTTATCACTATCAAAAAGCAACTGCCGGGCAACATCTGCTTCATGCTCTGAAGTACAAAGGAGAGAAACAGGTCGGTGTTTTATTGGGGCGTCAATTGGGCATCAATCTTTCACAATCGTCATTTTATCAGGATATCGATTTGATTGTGCCTGTTCCGTTGCATCCGAAGAAGTTCCGCAAAAGGGGGTATAACCAGAGTGAATCTATTTGCGAAGGGATTGCCGAAGTGCTGCAGGTGCCGGTCGATGCCACACATCTGATCCGTTTGATTGAAAATCCGACACAAACCCGCAAAGGCGTTTACGAACGGTGGGAGAACACGAATGGTATTTTCGGGCTTACCGATACCTCCGCGTTTGCCGGCAAACATATTTTGCTGGTAGACGATGTATTGACAACAGGTTCTACACTTGAGGCTTGCGCTCAGGCCATCCTCGAAGCGGACGGCGCGAAAATCAGTGTGGTTACTCTGGCGCTTGCCTGATGGTAGCGATTATTCGGGCAGACGAGCAATGATGGTTTCGTTACCTACCGTTTTCTCTCCGTGAGTAACATACACTTCTGCATCCAGCGGAAGGAAAATATCCACCCGTGATCCGAACTTGATAAAGCCGAGATGTTCGTTCAGATGACACGCTTTCTTGGGTGTCGCGTAGGTCACAATGCGGCGGGCCAGCAATCCGGCGATTTGCCGAACCAATATTTGCGTTTTCATCGGAGTCTCGATCACTACCGTAGTGCGCTCGTTTTCGGTACTCGATTTGGGCAGGTAGGCGGCGAGATAACGTCCGTTGTGGTGTTTTGAATATTTTACGGTTCCGGCAATGGGATACCAGTTGGCATGAACATTGAATACCGACATGAAAATCGAGATCTGGATCCGTTTGTCTTTGAAGTATTCGTGTTCGACGGTAGGTTCCACTACCACCACTGTTCCGTCGGCAGGTGCAATCACAAGGCTTGGATCGTCAATGTCGCCGGGACGGTTAGGGTTACGGAAGAAATAGGTGAAGAACATGAAAGTCATCACCGACAACAGAATATTCAGGTACCAGATAAGTTGGGAAAATTCAAGATAAACCAGTAAATTGATTGCCAACAGTGTTACAAATACTCCCAGCAATATCCATCTTCCTTCTTTGTGGATCTTTATTCTTCCTTTTTTCATTGTTTTTACAGCATATCATCGTTTGCGGTACAAACGAGTAAATTTTTATAATTGATGATTACATGAAATAGCTCTCTCCGATAAGCAATGTCAGATACATTAATATTATCGGGGTGGCAAACAGCAGGCTGTCAAAGCGATCCAGCATTCCGCCGTGTCCCGGTAGGATGTTTCCTGAATCTTTAATATGGAATGTTCGTTTAAATAACGATTCGGCCAAATCTCCGAAAGTACCGAAAACGACCACCAGCACAGCAAATCCGATCCATCCAACGACTGACAAAGATGAGGAAAAATATGCAAATATCAAAGACGCCACGCAGGCAGCCAACAGACCGCCGATAGCCCCCTCCCACGATTTCTTGGGTGAAATACGTTCAAACAGGCGGTGTTTTCCCAGTGTTACTCCAAAAAGATAGGCTCCGGAGTCGTATGTCCATATCAGAACGAACAGTGCCAGCAGGAATTCGCATGCAAACGAATTGTTCAGCAAATTGAGGATACTGAAAGGCACCACGATATAAATTTGTCCCAGAAAAAAATAGGCCCAGTTATGAATCGGATTGCCTTTCTGAGTAAAAAGTTCGCCGATAACGATGCCGAGACAGAGTATGACATACACGGCCATTGCCAGCATCGAATATTCGGAAGAGAAATCCCGAAACCAGACCGAACAATAGAGGCAAAGTGCGGCTATGGTTGCTATCGGCTTATTGATCGATGCTTTATCGCCCGCATTGATAAGTGTGTAAAACTCCCAGATAGTGAGTGCGGTGACGATAAGAAATAAGATTGCAAAAACGGATTTTCCCAATAAAATAGAGCCTACAATTGCTCCTACAAAAAGAATTCCAGTAATAGCCCGTTGTAATAAATTCTTCATTTAAGGTACGTTTCGTTGGACAAAGACCCCTGGATTATACCAGTGTCTCTTCCTGATCTGGTGTGTTTGATGGTTCTTCTGCAACCGGCGTTTCTGGCGTTGCTTCTGATGTGGTATTATTTGATCCTGTTTCGGAAATCAGTTCGTCGGCTCGTGATGTCCAAGGGCGTTTTCCAAAGATACGTTCCACATCTTCTGTAAAGATCACTTCCCGATCGATCAGCAGTTCGGCTAATTGATGATGTCCTTCCACGTGTTCTTTCAAAATGGCTTTGGCCCTCTCAAATTGTTCGTTTACGATGCTTTTAGCTTCGGCATCAATCAAATCGGCTGTCTTGTCGCTATACGGTTTTGTAAAGCCGTACTCAGAAGCGCCGGTTGAATCGTAGAAACTGATATTCGACAATTTGTCGCTCATTCCGTAGTATGCCACCATCGCATAGGCCTGCTTGGTAACTCGTTCCAGATCGTTCAGAGCTCCGGTAGATGGCGTTTCAAAGAACAACTCTTCGGCAGCGCGTCCGCCTAATGTGGCACACATTTCGTCTAAGATATGTTCTTTGGTGGTGAGTTTGCGTTCTTCGGGAAGATACCAGGCTGCACCCAGCGCTTCGCCGCGTGGAACGATGGTTACCTTCACCAACGGGTTGGCATAACGCAGCATCCAGCTCACGGTAGCATGACCGGCTTCGTGAAAAGCAATCGATTTCTTTTCAGCTATCGTGGTTAGGCTTGTTTTGCGTTCCAATCCACCGACAATGCGGTCGACCGCATCCAGAAAATCTTGTTTTTCAACAACCGTTTTGTTTTTGCGGGCAGCAATCAGCGCGGCTTCGTTACATACATTCGCAATATCAGCGCCTGAAAATCCCGGAGTTTGGCGTGACAAGAACTCGACGTCGAGAGCCGGGTCTATCTTAATTGGGCGCAGGTGCACCTTGAAAATATCGATACGTTCGTGCAGGTCGGGCAGTTCGACATGAATCTGGCGGTCGAAACGTCCGGCACGAAGCAGCGCTTTGTCCAGAATATCGGCACGGTTGGTGGCGGCCAGAATAATGACTCCACTATTCGACCCGAAGCCGTCCATTTCTGTCAGCAACTGGTTGAGTGTATTTTCTCGTTCGTCGTTGGCGCCCATGTTCGGGTTTTTGCCACGCGCACGGCCAACGGCATCGATTTCGTCGATAAAGATGATACACGGCGCTTTTTCTTTGGCCTGACGGAAGAGGTCGCGTACGCGCGATGCTCCTACGCCCACGAACATTTCCACAAAGTCGGATCCCGACATGGAGAAGAAAGGTACATCGGCTTCGCCTGCCACCGCTTTTGCCAATAGCGTTTTTCCGGTACCCGGAGGGCCTACCAGCAGCGCGCCTTTGGGAATTTTACCTCCCAGTTCGGTATATTTCGAGGGATTTTTCAGAAACGATACGATTTCTTCTACCTCCTGTTTGGCGCCGTCGAGTCCGGCAACGTCCTTGAAGGTTACTTTCAAATCTCCGTTCGTTTTGTCGAACAGTTGCGCTTTCGATTTTCCCACCGAAAAGATATTGCCCGGTCCGCCACCCGATCCGCCGCTCATTCGCCGCGACAGGAAGACGAAGAAAATAATCATCAGGGCGATGGGCAGAATCGAATAGAGGAAGGTATTGAAGTAGTCGTTCTCTTTCTGATAGAACACTTCACCCGAAAATTGCTTGTTGTCGCGAACCTGCGAAAGGAAACGCTGTGTCTCTTCCACCGATCCGAACTTGACGGTGATTACCGGATTTTGCTGAAATTTTACCGAGTCTTTTCCGAAGATTACACCCAGATGTCCCTTCTTGATTGTGGCCTGGGCATAGTTTTGATTGGAAACGACGGTTATCTTATCAATGTAATTATTTCTGACGAAGCCTTCAAAATCGGAAAAGGAGACCTCTTTGGTGCCTCCGGTTTGGGCAAAGAAGGTCATCCCGACCAGCACGATCCCGATCAGGGCATAAACCCAATAAAGATAATTCTGGCGATTGCCCGGGCGTTTTCGTTGCGGATTGAGCGGATCGGAATTTAAAGGCCGTTTAAATTTATTGTTTGATTCAGGTTCCATATATAATAAGGTATATGCAAAATTAATTTTGACTCAGAATGGAAATGCCGAATGTTTTTATTTATCGACAATTATGCTAAATCGGGAATTTCAGTAATGTTCGCATCG
>CAZFTY010000032.1:0-11158 GCA_964521835.1 uncultured Microbacter sp. | reverse complement strand
CCTCTTTTGATTGAACAGCAATGATGTGACTGTCAGTGGATTTGAAAAATGTAATCATGAGGGGTGTTGAAGTGATTTTCAATCCTGCAAATTTAGCAAAAAAACGGTTACGGAACAATGCTTAACCTGAGGAATATTGCCCAATATTGAGATAAATGTTGAATAAAAAGAATGAAAAAATGAGATGGAAATTTGAATAAATTGAAAGGAGGTGCACGAAAACTTCCTCAAAAGAAGTACTTTTGTAAAACAAAAGAAAATAATCAAAACGTTTTGTTGTAATCCAAAGTGTATGAATAAGATATTGATAGTTGGTGTATTTTTACTGAATGTGATTTTTGTAGAGGCTTTGACTCCCGGTTTGAAACATTTTGTCGATTCGCCCAACTTTGCGGGGGGTAATTTGGCTGTATTGGTAAAAGAGATCAAATCCGGTAGGTCGGTGGTGGATTATCGCAGTGAAAAGAGCCTGCTGCCGGCATCGAACATGAAGCTGGTAACAACAGCAACGGCGCTTGAATTGTTAGGCTCTGATTTTCGGTTTCAAACACCCCTCGAATACGATGGAACTATCGATGCGCAGGGTACCTTGCATGGAAATATCTACATCGTGGGAAGCGGCGATCCGACGATCGGTTCGGAGGTATTCAACGATCACGATTTTATCAATCGCTGGGTGGAGGCAGTACGTAAGCTAGGAATTAAGACGGTATTGGGTCATGTAATAGCCGACGTTTCGGCTTTCGATAGGGAGGTGACGCCGCCTGACTGGACCTGGGAAAATATGGGAAATTACTTTGCAGCGGGGGCATACGGGCTTTCGGTTTATGATAATATGTATTCCATCTATTTCAAAACGGGAGCAACGGGTACCACCCCGTCGATTTTGGGTACGATACCGGCAATGTACGAACTGAGGTTTCACAATATGGCAAAAGCCGGCAAAATAGGAGAAGATGATGACGATGGATACATTCATGGAGCTCCCTTTAACAATGAACGAACAATCACGGGGACGATTCCTGCCAACAGGGAGTCGTTTCACATCAAGGGCGATATGCCTAATCCGCCGCTTACCCTGGCTTCTGTATTTACGCAACAACTGAATTGTGCGGGCATTCCTGTTTCGGGAGCTCCTCTCGACGACGCACAGGGGAATGTCAGTCGTACCCGTTTTTATCTCCACGTGTCGCCAATCCTTGCCGAGATTATTAAGGAGACTAACATGCAGAGCAATAATATGTATGCCGAACATCTGTTCAAACGTTTGGCGCTGATAAATAATGCCGTCGCAACCCGTGACGCGGCAACACAACTTGTGCGTGATTTTTGGAAACAACGCGGCCTCGACGTTTCAACTTTTTTTCAACACGATGGATGCGGTATGTCGCCGATGAACGGCGTGACACCTCGTTTTTTTGTGCAACTGCTTACCTACATGCGTACGCAGAGTAAAAACAAAGAGGCGTTTTTTGCTTCGTTGCCAGTGGCAGGGCAAAGCGGAACGTTTAAGAAGTTGCTGGCAGGAACGCCTCTGGCCGGAAAAGTAATGGCCAAGAGTGGTTCTATCCGCAGAGTGCTTTGCTATTCCGGGTATATAACATTGTCCAATAAAGAGTATGCATTTTCCGTTATGGTAAATAATTATATCGGGTCATCGACCGACGCACGGAAAACCATTGAACAGCTACTTTTGAGCGTCCTATAGTTTTGTTGATATTTACCTCGTTAATGTAACGGATGAAAAAATAGTGTACCTTTGGATAGGAAAAGGTTACAGATGTTTTTGTCAATCTGTAAATTGTGACTGGGGAATGAGAGATTTGAAATGAAAACCTTAAAGTGAATCTTTTATGAATCAAGACACAGAATTGAATCCGGTGGAAGTCTTTGCGGGTACTTCGTGGGAAGCCGGTATGCTGATTAGCCTGTTGAAAGACAACGAAATTGAGGCTTATTTTCAAGATGATAATCTTGGAAGTGTTGTTCCCTGGTTGTCAGCAAGGGGTGAAGCGGGAGCCATCAAAGTGGTAGTTGCCGCCAAAGATTATGAAAAAGCAATGGAGATAGTGTCGCAGTTTGAACAAACCTTGCATTAAAAACTACCATTGCTATCCCGATTCGTAAATTCTTGCGGATTCATTTCGGATCGAAGAGATAACAATGGTAGCTCTGTTGGTGCGGAGACGTTATGCCCGTTTTTTTTGCGGATATTGTCTGAAAAAGCTTTTCAGCTTGAGTGTTAGCACCCCAAAGAAAGCCTCTCCGAAAATGCCTCCGTTCATCTTTGATATCCCCAAAACTCTGTTTGCGAAGATGATAGGTACTTCTACAATATTGAATCCGCATTTGAATGCGGTAAATTTCATCTCTATCTGAAAAGCATAGCCTTTGAACCGGATTTTGTCCAACTCAATGGTCTCAAGCACTTCGCGTCGATAGCACTTGAATCCGGCTGTCGTGTCGAATATTTTTAATCCGGTTACAATCCGTACATAGGAGGATGCAAAATACGACATAACAACACGCCCAATCGGCCAGTTGATGACGTTTACCACGTGTCCTACATAACGGGATCCGATAGCCACATCTCCGCCTCCGGTAGTACACGCTTCGTAAAGACGAGGTAAATCTTTGGGGTCGTGCGAAAAATCGGCATCCATCTCGAAAATGAAATCGTATTTATGCTCGATAGACCAGCGGAAACCGGCAATGTATGCAGTTCCAAGTCCCAATTTTCCCTGGCGCTCTACAATGTGAAGCGATTCCGGAAATTCTGTTTGTAACCGTTTCACAATATCAGCTGTTCCGTCCGGAGAGCCATCGTCGATAATTAAGATGTGAAAAGATTTTGGTAACGAAAAGACAGCGCGGATAATAGCCTCGATATTCTCTTTTTCGTTGTAAGTCGGAATGATAACAATACTATCAGACACGTGAATAATGTTTTTGGTTAGTGGTGTGATAATTACGCTGCGAAGGTAAGAACAAAAGCCGACAAAAGGAGTACGAATGCCCGATAAAAATTAACAACAACTTTAAATGAAGTGTTAAAAACAGAGAGGCTGCTCATTTTACTCTTCGAGTAGCTCTTTTAGTGCGGCAACAATGGCCTCTTCCCATCCTTCGACAATATTCTCAAAAGCCTCATCGGGGATGTTTGTCTGCTTAATTTCCAAATCGGTGCCTTTTTTGTCGGCATGAGTTTTGATGATGACAAGCGAGGGCTCCTCTTCGCCAAAGTACCACTCTTGTACAATTTTCTTGTCTTGCTCAAACTCGATGTTGGTGCCGCAGATGTCGCCTCCCCACCATTCGAATTCCGAACCCGGGGTTATGCTCATCACAGCCTTTTCGCCCGTCCACAAAGCAATAATATCGGGATTGGTCAGGGCAGCATACACATCCTGAGGTTCGGCTTTGATAATAAAATGTTGTTTGTACTGTTTCATATAATGATAAGTTTTCAGGTGAGGTATATAAAAGAGGCGATAAAGAAGAGTGCCGTGGCAACAATAGTGCCTCTGCACGCGTTCCAGTAATCGGCTTTGTAAAAGAGAAAAACGAGTCCAAGATCGGGAAATGTACTCAATAATATGAGTTTTCCGAATAGAGGAACTCCCGACGAGGCAGTTAGCCACAGTGCTTCCCACATGGGTTGATCGCCTCTGTAGGCCGTGTTAAAATAGACGAGTCCGAAAATGATCGGTAATACCATCGCCACAGACAAGCCTATCCAAAATTTGTCGAGAATCTTCATCGTGTTATAAATTCCAGCTCTTTAGCTCCTCTATTACTTCATACGCAGTCATGTCTATCTTGGTTGGAACTACGGCGACGTAGTCGTTTGCCAGAGCCCATTCATCCGTGTCCGACGCGTCGGGTTCGTGATTGGTGAAGTTGCCGGTCAACCAAAAGTAGGGGTGTCCGTTGGGATCTTCGTGGCGAACAAACTCTTCGGTCCATAATCCACTGGCTTGACGGCATATTTTAATTCCCTTCGGTTGGTTCTCGGGCATGTTAACGTTCAGACAGATACCTTGCGGTAAGCCTTTTTCAATCACTTTCTGTGCAATTGCAGCGACATACGGTATGACATGCCCAAAATCGGCATCCGAACGGTGGTTGCACAGCGAAAATCCGATGGAGGGAATTTGATTAATGCATCCCTCAATAGCGGCACCCATTGTCCCCGAATAAACCACACTGATGGAGGAATTGGTGCCGTGGTTGATGCCGGTAACCAATAAATCGGGTTTTTTTTCTTTGAACAGCACATTCAGCGCCAGTTTGACGCAGTCGACGGGAGTTCCCGAGCAGCGATAAATTCTCAGCCCCTCTTCTTCGTGTACTTTGTGAAGCCGTGTGGGTACAGTAACGGTAATGGCACTCGACATGCCCGATCGGGGACCGTCGGGGCCTACCACCACTACATCGCCTAACGACAACATGCAGTCTTTTAATTCTTTGATTCCTTTTGCGGTTAGTCCGTCGTCATTTGTAATTAAAATGGTTGGCCTCATTCGGATTGTGAAAAAATTGAGTTGATACTGTTTTTGTGATGTTACAAAATTACACATTTTCAGGTGTCTTCCGAAACAAATTATCGGGCTGCTATCAAATTATCTTCACTGCCGCCTACGGAAAAGTGTCTCATAGTGTGATTAATTCTTCGATTATTCCATAAATTTGGAGCCATAAATAAAGTGTTACTAATAATTCATAACGAATAGGTGTATGACGGAGACAAAAACAATAAAATGGGGTATTTTGGGTACCGGCTGGATTGCTCAAAAGTTTGCTGATGCGCTGGCTGTTGCCACGGATTGTCAATTATATGCCGTGGGATCGCGCACAATGGATTCGGCCGCGCGTTTTGCCGCAAATTATGGACTGAATGTGGCATACGGTTCATACGAAGAATTGCTGCAGGATCCTAATGTGGATGTGGTCTATATTGCTACACCGCACAATCTGCATCTTGAAAATACCGTGCTGGCACTCAATCACGGGAAGCATGTGCTATGCGAAAAGCCGATGGGAGTGAATCTGAAAGAAGCGAATGCCATGTTTCGGCTTGCCGGTGAGAAAAAACTATTCCTGATGGAGGCCATGTGGAGCCGCTTTTTGCCTCACATCATCAAAACGAAAGCGCTGATTGAACAAGGAGCCATTGGTGAAATACAACTGCTCACGGCTACTTTTTGTATTCGTTCTGAAAACGGGCCTGAGCATAGGCACTACAATATCGACTTGTGTGGCGGCACGATCCTTGATATTGGCATTTACAACATTTTTCTGTCATTGTTTCTGTTGGGTCGGCCGGAGGCTATTTCTGCCGTCGCTGCGTTGAGCGAACAAGGTATTGACACACAATGCAGTTATAGCTTCAAATATCCCGGCAACAAACTTTCGGTGATGTACTCTTCGTTTTTGGCCAATCCTGGGGTGGTGGCCGAAATTCACGGTACGCAAGGTTCTATTGTGCTGGAACATCTGTGGTTTTGTCCGGGGCGGGTGAAGTTACGCGATAAAGATGGAAACGAAGCGGTTTTTACTTTTGATATAAAAGGGAACGGTTACGAATTCGAGGCGGAAGAGGTGGCTCGCTGCCTGAATGCCGGTAAAACTGAAAGCGCCATATGGACCCCTGATGATACGCGGCTTCTGGTTGAAATGATGGACAACATCCGTCAGGCTTGTGGAGTGGTATATCCGGCGCATGATTTTTAATTGTCATGGTTTTTTGTGCAGGATAAAAATCGTCTGACTGCTAAAGCGATGTTCGATTTGATTTCTATTTAAAAGATCTATATTTGAAGTCGCAAAACTGATGTTAAAATAGTATCATGGCACACGCTGAAATATTACACGAAATTACACTGCTATCGGAGAAGGATTGCTTTTACATTGCCGAAAGAACGAAACCGGAATTTAATTATCCAATGCATAAGCATCCGGAGTGTGAAATCAATTATGTTGAAAATGCGCAGGGAGCCCGGCGCACAATCGGAGATTCGGTAGAAGTAATTGATAATTACGATTTAGTATTGATTACTGGCAGCGATTTGGAACATGTCTGGGATACGTATGAGTGCAAATCCGGCAATATAAGGGAAATTACGATTCACTTTTCGCCGGATCTTTTTTTTCAAAATTTTATCGATAAGCTACAGTTTAAGAGCATTAAAACAATGCTTGGTCAGGCGCAAAAGGGCATTGCGTTTCCGTTAGATACCATTTTGCGTATTCGTCCGTTGCTTAATTCATTATCGCATGAAAAGCAGGGCTTTTATGCGGTGGTGACCTTCTTAAGTTTATTATACGAATTGTCTTTGAGTCAGGAGATGAAAACGCTTTCGACGAGTGCGTTTGCCCGTATCCAATTGCCGTCGGAGAGTAGACGGATACAGAAAATTCAGGATTATCTCGGTCAGCATTATATGGAAGATGTGCGGTTAAGTACTCTTGCCGGTATGGTTGGAATGAGTGAAGTCGCTTTTAGCCGCTTTTTCAGTGTCAGAACAGGGAAAAGCGTAACCGATTATTTGCTGGACATCAGAATAGGTAGCGTAATCCGGTTGCTGGTCGATTCTACACAATCTATTTCTGAAATATGCTATTGCTGCGGATTCAATAACCTTTCCAATTTTAACCGGATTTTCCGCAAACGAAAGGGATGTACTCCAAAAGAGTTTCGGGAAAATTATAATAAGACAAAAATGATCGTGTGAGATGAGAGGATAGTTTGGAATCGTCTTGTTGTTTTATGCGGTTAAAAAAGTATTGTATTTAGATAAAATTGTACGTCAGCCCGATGAACCAAATAGCCTATTTTTGTGTTGGAAAAATTACGGATCCGATGCTGATTGCCATGCTGCTATTTTCATTCCGGTTATTTGGATATTCGGTCCCGGTAGATGTGCTTGTTTGAATTTTGATACATCCCGCATCTGTCAATCAAGATAAAGCGACTCATTATGTTGCTTGGGGTGCGTTGCCATTTGTACCCCGGCTCGCTTTTAGCTTCATTTTTCTTTTGCTATAAGTAATTATGCCGCCAAGCAATCGTTGCTACCGGTTAAAAAGTGAACTTTTACTGAAATAAAGGGTTTGCAGCCTTTTTTTGTGTGATGTTTAACCCGTAAAACGTAACTTTGTCATTCAATTTCCTAAAATGAATGATGAAATGAAAACTCAAATGAAAAACAGTGTGTTGATTCCGTTTTTATGCGGACTGTTGTGGTTGAATAGTGCCGGAGCTCAGAATAAAGGGTCGCTTCGGTATACGGTTTTTCCGGGTAACGATTCGAATGTGGAGTATGTCGGGCGTACGGCCGAGCATAACGGTTCCGTCTCTTTCGACTGGACAGGTGTCCACCTCCGCACTCAGGTTACAGGAGGGTATCTGGCGGTTAAGATGACCGATACCCGGGGCGATTATTACGATCTTTTTATAGATGGAAAATTTGCCAAAACATTTAAGGTAAGTCGCGATACGGTGGTAACATTACTGTCGGGCGCAACATCCAAATTGCATCGGGTGATGCTCTATAAACGGACAGAAGGAGAACAGGGTACTACCACCGTTTACCAGTTTTTGACCAACAAAAACGGAGGGTTGAAGAGGTGTACGGAAACCCCGGTACGTAAAATTGAATTTATCGGTAACTCGATTACCTGCGGTTTTGGCACAGAAGTAACCGACGGCAGAGCTCCGTTTCGTCCCGATACGGAAAACAGTAACCATAGCTATGCTTCGATTGTATCGCGCTATTTTAACGCCGATTATCATCTGATAGCACATTCCGGGTTGGGTGTCGTACGCAATTACGGCGATAAAAAAACGGTGTCGGAGAATACAATGCAGCAACGCTTCTTTCAAACATTCGATCAGAACCCGGGGGTTCAATGGAACTTCTCGCAATGGAAGCCGGATGTGGTGATTATTAAACTTGGAACGAATGATTTGAGCAATTCTGAGATATGTCCTACTGAGGATCAGTTTGTGAACGGATATCTGAATTTGATTGCTTCGGTAAAGAAAGCGTATGGAAATATTCCGGTTATTTGTGTTTCGTCGTGTATGTCGGGCGAAAAGCTCTATCAATATGTGCAGGAGGTGGTAAAACGAAGTAACGATAAGAGTGTCTCTTTTGTCGGACTATTACCGTCGTTATTAAATATAGAAACCGATTTTGGAGCCTGCTATCATCCTAATTACGAAGGGCAAAAGAAAATGGCCTCAGTGCTGATTCCCAATATTTCTACGGTTATGAATTGGCCGCTGACCAATAAGCCGGTAGAGTAGGAGAAGTTCGTTTGCGGCAAGTAGCCATCGGTTTATCAAATCATGATGGCGTTTTATTCTTACAAAGAAGCAGTATGTGCCAAGTGAAAGTGGGAAGAGATTGCTCAAAATGTGTGTGTGGTAATAGACCTGTGCATGACGTTATTCTGTTGAAATTATATAGGAGAGATTCTTTTTTTGAAAAGAATTCGGAGCAATACTATTTGTACATAATACTTTACCATGATTAAACTAAAAGAAAAAATCGGTTACGGATTTGGAGATGCCGCCTCTTCCATGTTCTGGAAAATATTCGGGATGTATTCCCTGTTTTTTTATACGGATGTTTTCGGGATAACAGCAAAGGCTGCGGGCACCATGTTTCTTGTTGCCCGTTTGTGGGATTCGTTTTTCGATGTTATAGTCGGGATTAAGGCCGATCGGACCAAAACCCGTTGGGGAAAATATCGCCCTTATTTATTGTGGTTTGCCATCCCGTTTGCCGTGATGGGTATCATTACCTTTTTCACTCCCGATTTCGGACAGATGGGTAAGGTGGTTTATGCCTACATTACCTATTCGTTAATGATGATTGTCTATTCACTCATCAATGTGCCTTATGCCTCGTTGCTCGGTGCCATGTCGGCCGATCCGACGGAAAGAAATTCGCTGTCGTCTTACCGTATGTCGTTTGCTTTTATCGGGAGTTTTGTCACCTTTATGCTGTTGCAGCCCCTGATCGATTTTTTTGCCAAGACCTTTCATCCGCAGAGCCTTGAACAGGCTACACATGCATCAAATCTTACCGTCAGCACTTCTCCCGTGGGGTGGGTGATGGGTGTCGGCGCGATAGGTATTCTTTGCGTGGTGTTGTTTCTGTTGTGTTTCAGCTGGACCAAAGAGCGTGTAACTCAAATTGCTACCGAAGAAAATGTATCCATTAAGGAAGACCTGAAAAACCTGTTCCACAACTCCCCGTGGTGGATTCTGGTGGCGACCGGTTTGGCGGCTTTGTTGTTCAATGCTGTGCGCGACAGTGTGGCAATCTATTTTTTCCGAGATTATGTGAAGGTGAATTACCACGTAGCAGCTACCGGTTGGGATCTGACCACCATCTATTTTCTGGTCGGACAGGCGGCCAACCTGATAGGTGTGATGGCGGCACCATCTCTGTCGGCTAAATACGGGAAGCGAAAGACCTACATGATCTCAATTTTATTGGCCGGCATATTGAGTACCGTATTCTATTTTATTCCGAACAATATTACCCTTATTCTGATTTTTCAGTTTGTGATATCTATGTTTGCGGGGTATGTGTTGCCGTTACTGTGGTCTATGTTTGCCGATATTGTCGATCATCAGGAATTACTTACCGGTCGTCGGGCCACCGGATTGATCTTTTCATCATCGTCTATGTCGCAAAAACTCGGATGGGCACTGGGTTCTGCGCTTAGCGGATGGATTCTTGCCGTTTTCGATTATGCTCCCGAAGCCGTACAACAAAGTTCGCAAACGCTTTTGGGTGAACATATCATGATTAGTTTATTGCCTGCTGTATGTTGTGTTTTAGCTTTTGTCGGCATGTTATTTTATCCTCTGTCGGATCAAAAAGTGAAAGAAAATTCCGAAATGCTGAATCAAAGGAGGTTAGCATCTATGTAGCGATAAATGATTGATACAAACAGCGTTTCTGCTCCGGATTTCGTGCGGAAAATAGTCTGAATCAGAGGCTTTTGGCGTTGTTTTTAGCATTTATAGAACCGGATAGTATGTACATATTGTCCGGTTTTTTTATTGTCCAAAAAACTTTTTGATTTTTTCACTGGAAGTGAGCCTGTTCGCCGAAAGTTTTTGTAATTTTGCCTTGTATCCTTTTTTTGTAGAATGCATTTGTCGTATCGGCCTTTTATTGAGTAAAATGCGGCAAGTAAATGTGCTATTTATTACTAATTCTCAACATAACGAGACAGAAATGAGCCAGAAAGGAATCTTAGTTCATAATGCTAAAATTTTTACCGAAAAAAACACCTTCAGAGGATCTCTTCGCATAGAGGGTGAGCTGATTGCTGAAATCTTTAAGGGAGATGTTCCCGAACCAGTTTTGCAAAACAATACCGTAATCGATGCTTCCGATTTGTGGCTATTACCCGGTGTGATCGATACCCACGTCCATTTTCGGGATCCGGGCTTAACCCAGAAAGCCGATATGCATTCGGAATCCAGGGCTGCTGTTGCCGGAGGTGTTACCTCATTTATCGATATGCCCAATACGGTACCGCAGACGACCACGCTCGAGCTTTGGGAAGCGAAAAACCGACTGGCTTCCGAAAAATCGGTTGCTAATTATGCGTTCTATTTGGGGGCAACCAACGAGAACAAAGAGGAGATAAAGAATGCCGATCCCAAGCGTGTACCCGGGGTAAAGGTGTTTTTAGGCGCATCTACCGGCAATATGCAGGTGGATGATAAAGCATTTTTACAATGGCTATTTGCCGAATCACCGTTGCTGCTGACGGCTCATTGCGAAGATATGGGCATTATTCAGCGTAACATTGAAACATACAAAGCCCGGTTTGGCGATGATATTCCAATTCCGAACCATTATTTGATACGTTCGGGTGAGGCGTGCTACAAATCAACGGCCGCTGCGGTCGAAATGGCTTTGAAATATAAAACGCGTCTTCATATTGCGCATGTCAGTACCGCGCATGAACTGGCACTGTTTGAACCGGGCAAACCGCTCGCCGAAAAACAGATTACTGCCGAAGGGTGTGTGCATTATCTCTGGTTCGATAGTCGCGATTATGAAAAATGCGGAGCAAGGATAAAATGTAATCCGGCAATCAAGACGGAATCTGATAAAAAAGC